>JAEUVW010000097.1 GCA_016786525.1 Chitinophagaceae bacterium | reverse complement strand
CATCATGATGACTATCGTCCTTATGCTTTCGGGCCTGCTGCTGTTCGCCATGCTGTACCAAACCATCGACCTTTTTGAAAAAATCTGAAACCAATCATATGACCGCACTCTTTCTGATCTCTGTAGCCGTGTTTGTGTACCTGTGCTATGTATTATTAAAACCCGAAAATTTCTAGCTGATGAACACAGCAATACTGGGCCCCGTACTGATGTTTCTTGCTACGATCGTACTTGCGCTTCCCCTGGGGAAATACATGGCTAAGGTGTATCGAAATGAACCCACTTTTCTAAATAGGGTTTTTAACCCGATTGATCGTTTTCTCTTCAAAATAAGCGGGGTAGACCCGGGCAGGGAGCAAAGCTGGCAGCAGCAGATGCTGGCCTTGCTGACGATCAATGTAGTCTGGTTCCTGCTGGGCATGTTGGTCCTGATGAACCAGGGCCGGCTTCCCCTTAACCCGGATCATAACCCCGGACAGTCCGCATACCTGGCTTTCAACACCGTTATTTCTTTCCTCGTCAATTGCAACCTCCAGCACTACTCCGGGGAATCGGGCCTGAGCTACCTGGGCCAGCTGTACCTGATGTTCCTGCAGTTTGTGACCGCTGCAACGGGAATGGCCGCCGCAGTGACCGTCTTTTATGCGCTTCAGAAAGACACCCTGAGCACCCTGGGCAATTTCTACAACTTCTTTGTCCGCTCACTGACCAGGATTCTGATCCCCATTTCTGTAATCATTGCCCTTATTTTCCTGGCCAGGGGTATGCCCATGACCTTTGCCGGCAAAAGCCGGATGCAGACCCTGCAGGGCGATACGGTACAGGTGTCCACCGGTCCGGTGGCGGCATTTGTACCGATCAAACACCTGGGTACAAATGGGGGCGGCTTCTTTGGCGCCAATTCGGCCCACCCCTTCGAAAACCCGGATTACCTCAGCAATATGGTCGCTATGGTCAGCCAGATGCTGATCCCCTTCGCCATGATCTTCGCCCTGGGTTATTTTCTTAAAAACAGGAAACTGTCCCTGATGATATTCGGGGTGATGACAGCCGGTTTTATCGCCTTGCTGATCCCCACCATGCTGCAGGAGATGAAAGGCAACCCTCATATAGCACAAATGGGTATTGACAATGCGCTGGGAGCTATGGAAGGCAAAGAAGTCCGCTTCGGAGCTGCATCCTCTGCATTCTGGAGCATTGCCACAACGGTCATCTCCACGGGCTCTGTCAATGCGATGCACGACAGTTTTATGCCCTTGTCCGGCATGAACCAGATGCTGGCCATGATGACCAACTGCTTCTACGGCGGCTGTGGTGTGGGTATCCTCAATTTTTTCATCTTCATGATCCTGGCTGTGTTTATCAGCGGCTTAATGGTCGGCAGGACGCCCGAATTCATGGGTAAAAAAATAGAGGCCCGGGAAATGAAAATAGCCATGATCATTGCCTTGCTGCACCCCTTCCTGATCCTGGCCGGAACAGCCTTGTCTGCCGCCTTCCCCGCTTTGACACTCAGCACCTTGAATAACCCCGGGGCGCACGGCCTGTCGGAAATCCTGTACGAATACACTTCTGCTGCGGCCAACAATGGCAGCGGTTTCGAAGGCCTGGGCGACAATACTCCCTGGTGGAACATCAGCACAGGAGTGGTACTGCTCCTGGCCCGTTTCCTGCCCATCATTGGCCCCGTAGCTATTGCCGGGTCCCTGGCCGCTAAAAAATACATCCCCGAAAGCAGTGGGACCCTGAAAACCGACACGGGTACATTCGGCCTGATGGTTCTTGCGGTCATTGCACTGGTAGCAGCCCTGTCGTTTTTCCCGGCGCTGACCCTGGGCCCCATAGCCGACTATTTTTCCTTCTGATCCTTTCTGTGTTTTAAATCAAGACGTCCATCATGAACCCCAATACGACAACATTGTTTCAGAAAGACCTGCTCCATAAAGCCTTAAAGCAGTCCTTTGTCAAATTGCACCCGCGAACCCTGTTCCGGAATCCCATCATGTTCACCGTGGAAATCGGGACGGCAATTATGCTGTTTGTCTGCGCCTGGATCGCATGGGGTGCAAAAGCACAGGGTAGCCTCTCCTACAATTGCACCATCTTCCTGGTACTCCTGCTGACCTTGTTATTTGCCAATTTTGCGGAAGCAATAGCAGAAGCCAGGGGCAAGGCCCAGACGGATAGCTTAAGGAAAACAAGGGAAGAAACACCTGCGCGGCTGATCCGGGCCATCGGGGAAGTATACATGGGGGAAATAACCATTGTCCCTTCCTCCCAACTGAAGAAAGGAGATGTGTTCCTCTGCGAAGCCGGAGACATCATCCCCACCGACGGCGAGATCATCGAAGGCCTGGCGACAATAGATGAAAGTGCAATTACCGGCGAGAGCGCCCCCGTCATACGGGAATCCGGCGGAGACAAAAGCTCCGTGACAGGCGGAACGAAAGTGCTGTCCGATAAGATCAAAGTGCGGGTCAGCACCGAAGCCGGGGAAAGCTTCCTGGATAAAATGATTGCGCTGGTAGAAGGGGCCAGCCGCCAGAAGACACCCAACGAGATCGCCCTCACCATACTCCTTGCCGGATTTACACTTGTCTTTATTATAGTGACCGTCACGCTCAAACCTTTGGCAGACTATTCAAACGCGCCGGTGACCATTGCCACATTGATCGCCCTGTTCGTTTGTCTCATCCCCACCACTATAGGGGGCCTGCTATCTGCCATCGGTATCGCCGGTATGGACAGGGCACTCAGGGCGAATGTGATCACCAAGAGCGGCAAAGCAGTGGAGACAGCCGGGGATATTGACGTCCTGCTGCTGGATAAAACCGGCACCATCACTATCGGCAACCGAAAGGCAACACATTTTTACCCGGCAGCAGGGATCGAAGAAAAACACTTGATCAAATGTGCGGTGCTCAGCTCCATGAGCGATGATACCCCAGAAGGAAAATCTATCATTGAACTGGCAAACATCGATCCGCTCAGCTATACCATCGACAATCCCCGTTTTATAAAATTCACCGCGGAAACCAGGAGCTCGGGTGTGGACGCTGAAGGCATCAGCATACGCAAAGGTGCAGCCGACGCCATCAAAAACATCGTAGCGCAGGAAGGGAACATCATTCCCCCGGACATCGCAGGCCGGGTGAAAACGATAGCCGGCAATGGGGGCACACCTTTGGTGGTATCCGAAAACAAAGCAGTGATCGGTGTCATTGAGCTGCAGGACATCATCAAACCGGGCATTAAAGAACGTTTTGAACGCCTGAGGAAAATGGGCATTAAGACCGTAATGGTTACCGGCGACAACCCTTTAACCGCTAAGTTCATCGCAGAAAAAGCAGGTGTGGACGACTTTATTGCCGAAGCCAGGCCGGAAGACAAAATGAATTATATCCGCAGGGAGCAAAGCGAGGGAAGGCTGGTGGCCATGATGGGCGACGGCACCAATGATGCTCCTGCACTGGCACAGGCAGATGTGGGCGTAGCGATGAACAGCGGCACCCAGGCCGCCAAAGAAGCGGGCAATATGGTAGACCTCGATAACGACCCGACCAAGCTGATCGAAGTCGTGGAAATAGGAAAGCAATTGCTGATGACCAGGGGAACCCTGACCACCTTCAGTATCGCCAACGATGTAGCCAAATACTTTGCGATCATCCCTGCCCTGTTTATCACAGCCATACCCTCTTTGCGGGCCCTGAATCTGATGCGGCTGCACAGCCCCGGAAGCGCCATCCTCTCGGCCGTGATCTTCAATGCCCTCATCATACCCCTGCTGATACCGCTGGCCCTGAAAGGAGTACCTTACAAACCCATCGGCGCCAGCGCCCTATTGCGCAGGAACCTCTTTATCTACGGGCTGGGGGGAATCCTGGTCCCCTTTATCGGCATCAAAGCCATAGACCTTATCGTTTCCCTCTTTATCTGAAAAAAATGAAAGCCAATATATTTATAGCCTTAAGACTGACCGCCGTTTCCCTGCTGCTGTGTGCCGGCATCTATACCCTGCTCATCCGGGCATGCGCACAACTGGCCCCCAACAAGGGGAAAGGAATGATGTGTACACAAAAGGGGCAATCCTATTACAGCAATATCGGGCAGGCCTTTACCGAAGACCGCTATTTCAATTCAAGACCTTCTGCCGTCGGCTACAATGCTGCCGGTTCCGGCGGCAGCAACAAAGGCTCCAATAACCCCGGATACCGGGCACAGGTACAGGAAAGGATAGACCGCTTTATGGCGCACAACCCGGGCATCCCCAAAAGCAAAATTCCTGTTGATCTCGTTACCGCAAGCGGCAGCGGCCTGGACCCCGATATCTCCGAAGCCGCGGCAAGCGTACAGGTCAAAAGAATCGCTGCGGTACGCAGTATCGACGAGGCCGTTTTGCAGCAGCTGGTGGAGCAGCATACCGAAAAACCGCTGCTGGGCCTGTTCGGTCCCTCCCGGATCAATGTCCTGGAACTCAATATCGCATTAGACAATATTTCAAAATAAACAAGCACAACAGCCATCCAAAATGAAAAACTGTACCAAAACAATGGCAGCATTCTATGCTTCCTGCATGGGTTTCCTTTCCTTCCCGTCTTTCGCCCAACAGAAGGGAGAGCCTTTCGAAAACATCGACGTATCCTGGCAAAACGGCAATGACCGCAGGGATTCCTCCATCTTTAAGCACATGCCCTATTTTACCCCGAGCCTGCTGGTCGACGTCAATTATACCCATTCCTTCAACAAGCCCAACGACAATACCGTAGTCGGCTCTACCTCCCTGGCGCGCAACAATGAAGTGGAATTGTCTGCCCTGCACTTTGGCGGCGACTTCACCTACAAAAATGCGCGGGCCAGGGTGATGACCCAGTTCGGCACCCGCTCCATGGTCGTGCCGCGCAACGACTACAGCCCCTACCGCGGGCAATACCAGCTGGCCAATGTGTACCGATACCTCAGCGAAGCCTACACCGGCTACCATATCAACAAATGGTATGGCATCAATATCGATGCCGGTATGTTCATGTCGTACATCGGCCTGAACTCTTACTACCAGCAGGAAAACTGGGAATACCAGGCTTCTTTCACCTCGGATAATACCCCCTGGTTCTTCAACGGTTTGCGCCTGCAGGTGCACCCCAGCAAAACCATGAAGATAGAAGCCTGGATCATCAACGGATGGCAGAGCTATGGCAAATTCAACAGTATGCCTGGTCTCGGTGGTAGCGTTACTTATATGTCCGCCAACAGCAAGCTGAAACTGATCAGCAACGACTACTATGGCTCCGATGCCGCCGGTATTCCGGGCCGCAAACGTTTTCATTCAGACAACAGTATGCTGCTGCGGTACTACAACCGGCCCCAGGCCAGAGGCATCAGCAGGATGGCCTTTTCCCTGACCGGCGACATCGGCTTTGAGAAAGGAGGCGGTGTGAACGGATTTAAAAACGGGGATGCAACACAGGGACCTGCCCAGTACTTTGCCAGCGCCATGTTCTACAACAGGATCTGGTTTGCCCGGAACAAACTGGCATGGACAGTAGGCGGCGGTATCATGACCAACCCCGGGCGTTACCTGGTGCTCTACCCTACCGGCCAGGCCAGCCCCTTACCCAATCCCGCCAATCCCACACAAACGGAAGGCCTGTTTCCCTTCAGTGCCAATCCCGGTGACAAATTCAGCGGCTGGGACTGCTCCAGCAATTTTGACTTCATGCCCAACCAAAGCCTGACCTTCAGGCTTGAATTTGTATACCGCCATTCCAGCGTACCCTATTTTGCAGGCAAAGGGGGTGTGACCTCCCAAACCGGGTACAGTACCGTTGGCCTGGATCCAAACTGGCGGCCCGACCTGGTCAAATCCGAAAGCAGGGTCGTACTGGCTGCATTGTTCCACCTGTAGCCGTGTCCGTAAAGCAGGTAGCTACGGGTACCTGCTTTATGGTTATTTTTATACCGTGAAAATTTTATCCGATTCAAATCGCCCCAGCGGGGAATAGTATATGCCGGCAGCAGCAGACAAGGACCAGTCCGTGCAGCACTTCCTGGATATGATCAAAAAGTCAGGGAAGGGGAAGCTGAAGATCTATATCGGCATGAGCGCCGGTGTAGGCAAAAGCTACAGGATGCTGCAGGAAGCCCATGCTTTGCTGCGAAACGGCATTGATGTCATCATCGGGTTCATCGAAACCCACCAACGGGCAGAGACACAGGCTCTGCTGGAAGGCCTGCCCCTGATCCCGCGCAGGCAATTGTTTTATAAAGGAAAGGCATTGGAAGAGCTGGATGTGCAGGCCGTCATCAACCTGCGGCCGGAAGTGGTGGTGGTGGACGAGCTCGCCCATACGAATATTGAAGGCAGTAAGCATGAGAAACGCTGGCAGGATGTGCTGGAAATACTGGACAACGGCATCAATGTCATTTCTGCGGTGAACATCCAGCATATCGAAAGCCTGAATGACGAAGTGAAATCCATTACCGGTATCGAAGTCCGGGAGAGGATACCGGATAGCGTACTGGCCCGGGCAGACGAAGTCGTGAATATCGATCTCACCTCAGACGAGTTGATCTCGAGGTTGAAAGAAGGGAAAATTTATACCGCCGATAAGATCGGCATTGCTTTGCAGCACTTTTTCAAACCGGAGCACATCCTGCAGTTGCGGGAGCTGGCGTTGAAAGAAGTCGCTGCGCAGGTGGAGCGGAAAGTGGAGTCCGAAGTCAGCAAAAACACGGCGGTAAAGCATGAGCGTTTCCTGGCCTGCATCAGCAGCAATGACAAAACAGCCAGGACAGTCATCCGCAAAACGGCAAGGCTGGCCAACTATTACAACAGCAAATGGTATGTACTGTATGTACAGGTCCCTGCTGAGCAGCCGCAGCGGATAGCCCTGGACAAGCAACGCCGCCTGATCAATAATTTCAAGCTGGCCACAGAACTGCAGGCGGAAGTCATACAGGTACAAAGTACCGCCGTCGCCAAAACCATTGTGGAGCAGGCAGAAGAAAAGGAGGTCACGACGATCTGTATCGGGAAGCCACACTTCAGCCTGCTGAAAATCATCCTGTCCACCAATGTCTTCAATGAATTGCTGAAAAAACTATCGGCCAATACTATTGATCTTGTAATCCTGTCCTGATGAACATAAAGACCAAGCTCACGTTAGGGATCGGGCTTTTATTCCTGCTGATCATTATTTCCGGGGTCGTCAGCTCCCTGTATATCCATATCCTCAGATCGGATACGGAAAACATACTCGCGGCAAACTACAACACACTGGAGTACGCGCAGGGGATGCTGCGCTCGTCCGAATCCGGGGACAGCCTTTCCGCAGGGCAGTTCGAAAATTACCTGAGGCAACAGGAGGCAACGATCACAGAGCCGGGCGAAGAAAAGGCTACCACTGCGATAAGGACCGGTTTCGACCGGTACAGGCACACAAAAGACCCCATGCTGTTACCGGCTATCAGGCAGGATATCTTCCGCGTCATGGACATGAATATGCAGGCCATACAAAGAAAAAGCCTGCTGGCCCGGCAAACCGCGGAAAACGGCACAAACTGGATTGCCCTCACCGGCGTACTTTGTTTCCTGTTTGCACTGATCCTGCTGCTCAACCTGCCATCCAGCATTTCCAGCCCCATCAGGGAACTCTCCGAAAGCATCAAACAGATTGCCGCCCGCAAGTATTCGGAAAGGGTAACGTTTGAAAACAAAGGCGAGTTTACAGAGCTGGCCACATCCTTCAATATTATGGCGGAAAAGCTCCAGGAGTATGACAACAGTTCCCTGGCCAGCCTGATGATGGAAAAAAAACGGATCGAAGCGCTGATCAGCAAAATGACCGACCCCGTTATCGGCTTTGATGAACACCTCCATGTACTGTTTGTCAACGAGGCTGCGACAAAGGTCATCGGCCTCCCGGACCAAGAGCTGATCGGCAAAGCAGCGCCGGTACTGGCAATCAGCAATGACCTGCTGCGCCTGCTCTTGCAGCAGATGGCCCCAGGCCTTGCCGGGAATGCAACACGGCAGCTGAAAATTTTTGCAGACAATAAAGAAAGTTACTTCGAAAAAGAGATCCTGAACATCTCGATAACCCCTACCGGCGAAAGCCTGCCTTTGCAGATCGGGCATGTGATCATCCTGCGCAACATTACCGAGTACAAAGAACTTGATTTTGCAAAAACCAATTTCATCGCCAGGGTTTCCCACGAATTCAAAACCCCCATCTCCTCGATGAAGATGAGCCTGCAACTACTGGCCAATGCCCGGATCGGCACCCTGAATGAAGAGCAGGCGCAACTCGTAGCCGGCATCCATGAAGACGCCAACAGGCTGCTGAAGTTTACCGGCGAACTGCTGGATATGACACAAGTAGAAAGCGGGAACATAAAATTATCTCTTCTCCCGAACAAACCGCGCAGCATCCTGGACCTTGCTGTAGCCACCATCAAAACCCAGGCCCAGCAAAAAGCGATCAGGCTGGAGATCACTGCGCCGGAAGATCTGCCCGACATCAATGTCGATGCAGAAAAAACGGTGTGGGTGCTGACCAACCTGCTGTCTAATGCCATCCGGTATTCCTATGAGCATTCCGTCATCTCTATCCATGCAGCACAGCGCGGGGAACAAGTTGATTTTTCCGTAAAGGATACCGGGCCGGGCATTGCCCCCAAATACAAAGACCGCATTTTCGACAAATATTTCAGGGTGCCGGGTACCGGGCAGGAAGGCACAGGACTGGGCCTGGCTATCTGCAAAGAATTTATGGAAGCACAGGGCGGGCAGATAAAGGTAGAAAGCGAGTATGGCAGCGGCAGTACGTTCACGGTTTCTGTAAACAGGGCCGCCTGAAACGGGGGCGAGCGGAGGCTGGGAGGAAACAGGCTATAAACGATTTACTCCCTGTTACAAAAAATTCCACTTTGTAAAGATTTTTTATAATTTGGTATCAGGAAAACCCCCTCATCTGTCAACCGGGCACAGCCAGAACAGCCATTGCTGTAAGGAGTATCGTGTACTGCTCCGGCATTCTTTTCTGCCCTGCAGCCTGAAACCAACAAAAGAAAAAGATTTAATTGT
The DNA here is from genome assembly GCA_016786525.1 of Chitinophagaceae bacterium. Taxonomy (GTDB): domain Bacteria; phylum Bacteroidota; class Bacteroidia; order Chitinophagales; family Chitinophagaceae; genus Rurimicrobium. The sequence goes on along the minus strand of JAEUVW010000097.1, from coordinate 4,463 downwards.
ATGCTATTTTTAATGCAATTGCCTTTTCGAGAGCGGCCCTGATCTCCGGCTGGGCAACAGATACCCGTGACAATATCCATTGCAGGAAGGGTATATCGCAGCTCAGGGTTGCCTCTTCCAGGTGGGTATACAGGCACACTTTAGGCAGTTCATTCATTGTAGTGCTTATTGATTATTTGCGTTACCAAATATAGCTAAAAATTACTACCGCATTACATAGATTTAAGTACATATAAAAATGATTTTACAATATATTTTTATGGCATAATATTTGTTGCTCTTAGTATTGCTTTGATACTTGAACTTATTACTCATCATTCCAGGCCATCCGGTATGCTCGTCAGATTGCTGATACAACTAACCATCGCTATTTTGGTTACCTTTTTACTGGTCGGTATCGCCCCGGGTAATTTTTACCTGAGGACAGAGCGCCTGTCTGTAGATTGGCTGAGCGTTTTCATCTTTGTAACGATGCTGTGGAGTGCCCAGCTGTGCTGTTTCTGGGTATTTAAGCGTTTCCCGCTTCCCAGGAGATGGGCTTTGACCTTGTTTGTGGCCCTTCCGGCAGGTATATTCGCAGCGCTGTTCCTGTATTCGCTGATCTATTCGCTGATGTGTGCTAGCGAGCTATAGGCTGTTTAGAGCGGCCGCTTCTTTTTGTAAATAAGCGGATGCTGAAATACAACGGCACCAGCCAGCCCCAGTGAGAACAGACTTTGGTCACAAGGTGAAAAAAAGCAGCCCTGGGCGCAGGGTTACTGTTGGGAAGGCCATAGTCGACGACGGAGAACACCCTGTCTATATCCGTCGAATCCAGCATCGTATTTTTGTACAACTTATATTGCTCTTTATCCCTCAGGATATGGTCCAGGCTCTTACGCTCGTCCACGAGCCCGAAGTCAGGCTTGATATCCAGGTCAAAAAAATACCACCTGTTGTTTACGAAAGCCTCTGTAGTGTAATGCCCTTTCAAGCCTACTTTACGCACCGGGATGTCAAATTTCCTGCATAAGGCCATAAAGACGATGCTGACCTGGCTGCAGGCGGCGGCATTACCCTTGAGGATATCATCCGGTATCACCTTTGCCGACAAATTGCGCCAGACCAGTTTACCGGCTAAGACAGCAATCCAGTTCTCCCGCAATGAATATACCGAGTAAGCATGTACAAAGCGTTTCTTCAGCAGGGCCTCTGCATTCTGCAGCAACAGGTACTTGTTTGCGGTATCTCTCGTGTGCGTCAGCAGGTACAGGTACAGGTTATCTACCGAAGTAAATTTCTCTGCTACGGAAAGCTGGAATTCATCGACCTGCCTGGACATTTTCACCTTTTCCTCTGCTGAAGAAACATGGTCGGAAAAAGGATCAACAACATTCGGCATAAAATTCATGCCCAACATAAAGACTGCCAGTAACAGCCACAGCACAGGAAGCACTAAAAAAGCAGACTTTGGAGCGCGCACTGACCCTGAAACAGGGGCAGACCTGCCTTTCAGTATTCTATTCATTTACATATACATTATTAATCCTTACCTTTTTCACTGGTTGGTGGACAGAAAGAAGGTAGCCTGAATCAATATGAGAAAGGAGATTGGCGCTGCTTTGTTCATTTAAACGGGCGACCGAAATTAGAGTTTTATTACGTTAAGGATACACTAAAATCTATATTTGGGAACATATATTAATGCATTATTTAACCAACGGTTTCTCATTTCAATACTATTGTTATTGTATTGCTAACAGGAGGCGGGAAACAGTATGTCCTCCTTTGGCGCCAGGCCGATTTGACGACCAGTACAGATGCCTGACAGCCGGCAACAAGCCGCTACCGGATCCGGTAGCGGATGCCCAGGTACCATTCCCGGCCCCGCGTAGGCCCCCATACCGAACTGAGGTCAAAATACCGGCCAAAAGGCTGATGGGCACTGACGATCGGATCGGCCTGGCGGTAATTGCCGATATTCTCGCAGCCGCTGTACAGCTCTATATCCTTCACCCTGAAGGTGGCCTGTATGTTCACCGTCGCATAGGGCACAGAATAAGAGGGGCGCCGGTATTCCGCCGGGTTGGCACTGGTATTCGGCAGCCTCATACGGTCAAACCAGTGCGCATTCAGGTCGCATTGCCAACGTTTGCTTCTGCTCGCCCATGATACGGCAGCCATAGCCCTGTTGCGCGGGTTAAAAGGCAGACTGGTCTTTACACCGTTTTCCATGCGGTACACATCCAGATAATTGTAGGCAGCCCGCAGTTCCAGCTGCCGGTACAACACAAAAGACGCTTCTGCCTGCAGGCCATGGGAGCGCGATACACCTTCAAAGTTGCGGATAAGGGCCTTTGCCGGATCGGTATCATAGTCGGGAAAAAACTGGTTGCGAAAGCGGGTGCTGTAAAAATCCACGCTCAAAGTGCCCTGTACCTGCGGTCCCACTTCAAAAGTATAAGTGTCACTCAGGCCCCAGTTCACAGCAGACTCCGGCTTGAGCGCTTCGGCAAACTCAATGTCCCTGGAGCCTGCCAGCAGCGTAACCTGCTCACTGAACAGGTTGACCTGCCGCCAGCCGCTGCCGGCCGAAGCGCGCAGCGTATGCCCCCTGCCCGGCAGATAACGGATCATGGCCCTAGGCGTTGTATAAGTACCCCAGACCTGGTGCCGGTCTGCTCTGACACCGGTGATCAGGCTTACTTTTTCATCCCTGCTGCGGAACGTATTTTCGATAAATACCCCCGGCACCATCAGCTTTGTCTGGTAGTCGCCCGCATAAGTACGCCCCAGCGACTGGTCGGAAAAAGAAATGTTTTCCGCCAGGTCCTGGTAACGGAAGCTGGCGCCATACTTCAGCGAGTGCAGCAGGTGCCAGCTCCACTCGTGCTGCAGGTTTACATAGGCTGTAGCCTGGCGGGCCTGGTAGCGGGTAGTGCCTAACCAGGAGTGCTGATCCTGGTAAAAACCGGATACCGCAAGGGCCAGCGCGTGTTTGCCGGAAAAACGGTACGCAGACTTCACATAAGCTTCCGGCTGCAGGTACCGTATGGATTGCCCGTATACCGTATTGCTGCCCCGGTCTGTGGCGTCGTCGTAGTCCATTTGCCCGCCGATGCGTCGTTCGCTGACCAGGCGCAGCCCGACCTGTACGGCAAAGCCTCTTTGCCGCTCGTTGCCATACTTCCATTTATTGTAGACCACGTAGCGCCTCAGTTGCGGCAGGTCCAGGAAACCGTCTTTGTTCCCGTCTGTTTTTGCAGCAGGCTGAACCATATGCAGGGCCAGCAGGCTGTGCCACTTTTTTTTCCTGCCCAGCGCCGAGGCCAGGTTGGCATTCAGGTGCCGCTCCCCGAAACTGTTGACATAGGCATTCAGGTAAAGCTTTTCCGCCTTATCCGGCTGCTTGCTTTCCAGGTTGATCTGCCCGCTGATGCTTTCATATCCCTGCAGCACCGAAGCTGTCCCTTTGGCCACATAGATGTTGTCGACAATAGTGCCCGGATAGGTACTGATGCCATAGGTATAGCTCAGGCCCTGTATCATGGGCAGGCCGTCAAACAATACCTGGTTGTACACGCCGGACAGGCCCAGTATGCGCAGTTCCTGGGCATTCGAGACCACATTGGTCGTCTGCGGCTGTACCGAAGCCTGCGTACCGAAGCAGCCGGCAAGGTCGCAGCAGGCGGCTTTGGAGAGTTCGCGCTGCGTGATCACTTCCGTTTTGAGCACCCCCCTGGAGAGATAAGCCGCTCGCTGGTCGCTTACCGTTACGGCGCGCAGCTCCTGCGCGCTCCTGCGCAGGGTGACAGACAGGTAGGTCTTATCGCCCGGGTCAATGGTATCGGTTTCATAGCCTGCTTCCGCTGCGATGATCCGTTTGTCGCTTATCCCCTCAAGGGGCAATTCAAAAACACCATTTTCATTTACAGTGACCAACACCGCAGAACCGACAAAGTGCAGTGTGGCCCCGGGCAGTATTTCCTTACCCTCTGCCGAACTCCCGAACAATTTACCCTTTATCGATTGCGCCGGCACACAGTAAGCACTCAGGAGCAGGAATGCCGTTGGGATTACCCTATTCATTTCCCTTCCTTTTAACCTTTTTCACCCTTTTGACTTTATAGGGCCGGCTGTCCTGGTCGTCGCAGCCCGGTGTCGCCTCTATGGCCTGCTCCACCAGCTCCTGTGAAGTGGCAGCGCTGTGGTAGGAAATGGTAAAGACGGACTGGCCGCCCCTGATATCGGTAAAGGATACCTCCTCTATACCCTGCTGGTTGTGCAATTGCCTTTTGATCGTAGGCATATCATTGTTGCATTGCAGGTTGCTTACCGTTATCGTTGTGGTTTTGAGGCTGTCCTGCGCCGCAGCAGGGAAAGACAGCAAAGAAGTCAGCAGCAGGGCTGCAGGGAAGATCTTGTTTTTCATAAAAAACGGGGAATGGTCTCCGTACGCTAACGCACAGGAGATCGGGTGAATG
>JAEUVW010000224.1 GCA_016786525.1 Chitinophagaceae bacterium | reverse complement strand
GCATACACGTACCATAGCGCGGGCATAAGGTCCGTACGACGCACGGCAGAGTGGTACTTGGTTCATGATCGCGGCGCCGTCTACCAGCCATCCGATAGCTCCCATATCTGCCCAGGTGAGGGTAGGGTAGTTGAAGATGCTGGAATATTTCGCTTTGCCGGAAATCAGGTCTTCTATGGTTTGCTGACGCGTCACCCCCAGCGTTTCACAGGCACTGTACAGGTACAGGCCATGCCCGGCTTCATCCTGCACTTTGGCCAGCAGGGTTGCTTTTCTTTTCAGGGAAGGGGCACGGGTCAGCCAGTTGCCTTCCGGGAGCATGCCTACGATCTCAGAGTGTGCGTGCTGGGATATCTGCCTGATCAGCGTTTTGCGGTAGGCATCCGGCATCCAGTCTTTGGGTTCTATCTTGATCTCGGCATCTATTTTAGCCTGAAATTGTTCTTCCAGATTGATTTGCGGGCTCATATGCTGAATTGTTTTTGTATTGTAAATAGATCGTTTTACTAAGTTACCGTATATCGAAGTTAACCACAACTTTTTCGCTGCGCGGGTGTGCCTGGCAGGCCAGGATAAAGCCGCTGGCCAGCTCATCTTTTTCGAGTGAATAGTTGATGTCCATTTCGATCTCTCCTTCTTCCAGTTTGCAGCGGCAGGTAGCGCAAACGCCTCCTTTGCAGGCAAAAGGAAGATCGGCACCATTACGGAGTGCCGCATCCAGTATGCTTTCGCCATGATAGCCCAACTGCATGTTGGTGGCGGAGCCATCGAGCCGCACGACGACTTCGCTCATCGTGTCATTTTCAACAGCCACCTGTTTGCGTTCTTTCTGCTTTTGAGCTGCTGTGGCCGAAAAGAATAATTCGTAGTGAATCTTATCTTCCGGTATGCCTGCCTGCGCCAGCACTTCTTTACCGTCCAGGATCATCTCTTCCGGTCCGCACAGGAATACTTCGCCTATACTTGTGGGATCAATGATCTTGTCCATAAAATAGGCTACTTTCTCTTTGTCGATACGCCCGTGCAGCAGGGCGGCGTCGGCCTGTTCGCGGCTGAGGATATGGTAAATGCTGAAACGCTCCATGTACTTGTTTTTCAGCGCTTCCAGTTCACTTTTAAAGATAATGGATCCCCGGTTTTTGTTGCCGTATACGAGGCAAAACTGGCTGGCGGGTTCGGTTTGCAATACTGTCTTGATAATGGACAGGATAGGGGTAATGCCGCTGCCCGCTGCAAAGGCCAGGTATTGTTTTTTATTGCTTTGATCCAGGGGTGTTGTGAACAAGCCCTGGGGTGCCATAGTGTCCAGCACATCGCCTACCTGCAACTCATTGTTGACAAAGGAAGAGAAAATCCCGTCTTCAACCTGTTTGATGGCCACGCGCAGTTCGTTGTCTGAGGGGCTGCTGCAAATAGAATAAGACCTGCGGGCCTCCACGCCTTCAAACTGCTTTTTGAAGGTCAGGTACTGACCATGTTTGAATACAAACTCTCCCTGTAAGGCTTCCGGCACTTCAAAGGATACAGAAACGCATTCGGGTGTTTCCCTGCGGATGCTTTTTATTTTTAGCGGATGAAATGTTACGGACATTATTGTTTATGCTTTTATACCATTCATTAAAAGTGCACTGATATCTTTGGCCAGGTCTTCTTTGCTTACGCCGCGGCTCGGTTTGTACCAGAGTTCAACCCAGCGTAATGCAGAGAGGATCGTAAAAAGGGCAATGGAAACATTCATCGGCTTGAAGAAGCCCTGTTCCATCCCCTGCTTCAGCAGGGCGGCAAAGTGTTTTTCATATTCCTTGCGCATGGTTTTAAACTCGGTCATCTTTTCGGCGCTTAAAAACTTCCAGTCATTGTTGAGTACCGAAACTGCCGCTCCGTCTTCAATGATCATCTGTACATGGAAGGCAATCAGCAATTCCAGTTTAGACGGATAGCTGATCTCCTGCCGTTCGATTTCCGACAACTGCTCATCATATTTCCGGCCTACGCCAAAACAAATCTCTTCGAGTATCTCATCTTTAGAGCGGATGTGGTTGTACATACTGGCCGCTTCTATACCTACCTTTTCCGCAAGATCGCGCATGGAGGTACCCCCAAACCCCTTTTCACGAAAGAGTTTGGCTGCCTCCTGGAGGATCAGGCTTTTCTTGGCGGACCTGGTTTTCACGGATACAAAGTTACGGTATTATTACAAATACTAACAAACGTTAGTTAGTTCAACAGATATTTCTATTTTCATTAAGAAGGAGAGCCCGTAAAATGATGTAGGTTTATCTCAGCCAAATTTTATAAAAATGAAAAAACAAATACAAAAAACTTTCCTCCTTTTAAGTTTGTTTTGTTTCGGCACCTCTTCCCTTTTTGCCGACCCGGTCGTAAAGACAGCTACCAGTGCCGCGAAGAAAAAAACGGTCAAAAAGAAAAAGACAACTTTCAGGAAAGGCTCCATTTATGTAGTGGCCAGCAAAACGAAAGTACCGCTGATGTATTCCAAAGCGTATTCCAAATCCGGCAAGAACATCTTTGTGACTACCTATAGCGTGTACAACAATAAGAACCAGGGTATCGCCAATATCACGGCTACGCACAATAAGGCGACGCATGGGGTGGAGGTGGTGATCAGGGACTTCCAGGTCAGTGGCAACCCCGTGGTCAATATTGAAAAAACAACTTATGCCACACCCTATATGGGCCGTTTTGGGTCTATCGGTAAGGTGGGCGCCGGTGCGGGCAGGGGCAAAGCCGATAACCCGGGGCAGATGATTGTCAAATTCATCAGCAAGCGGTTTGACTATGTGAATGTGGTCAGTATCGCTGACGCCCACGAAGATTCGGGTAAGCAGTTGCAGGTATATGTACTGGATGAGCAATCCGGTTCATAGGCTCAGAAGAAGGCATCTTCAATATGCATGATCTCGGGTGTGTGGTTTCCCTGCAGGATACTGATGATGTCAAAGCGTATGGGCTTTGTGCATGCTTTTTGCTCAAAATAGTCTTCTGCTGCAGCTTTCAGCAATGCTTTCTTCTGTGCGGTGACCGCTTCTTCCGGGTAGCCAAACAGGGAACTGCTCCTGGTTTTGACTTCTATGAAGACGATACAATCGCCGCTTTCTGCAATGATGTCGATTTCCTTTTTACCGCTGCGCCAGTTTGTTTCGAGAACGCTGAACCCTTTATTTTTTAAAAAATTCACAGCCAGCAGTTCGCCGTTTGTCCCTATTTCATTATGTTTGGACATTCAAATACAAATATGGAAGAATTAATCGTTCAGTTTACGCAGCAATTGCGTGAGTCTCTTGATATATCACATACCTACAA
>JAEUVW010000196.1 GCA_016786525.1 Chitinophagaceae bacterium | reverse complement strand
AGTCCGCCAAACAAGGAGCCCAGGGCAGACATCAGTCCGCCGAAGATCAGCCAGATCAAATTTCCGATTGCGTTCATAAGGAGGTAAAGTTAAGGTTCAACAATATTAGTTATGGATTGCGCTGCAATCCAGGCACCAGTCCAGGCATTTTGAAAGTTGAAGCCCCCGGTAATGCCGTCTGCATCCGTTACCTCCCCGGCAAAGTAAAGACCCGGATGCCTGCGGCTTTCCATGGTCTGCGGGTCAAGGTCTTTCAGCGCTACGCCCCCGCAGGTCACAAATTCCTCTTTAAAGGTGGTTTTACCTTTTACATCGTAAGTGTCGCGCAGCAGGTTTTCAATTAGTTTATTCTGCTGTGCCGCGGGCAAGTCTCCCCAGCGGGTACCATCCGGTATACTACTGCGCTCCAGCAGGTATTCCCAGAGCCGCCGTGCCAGGCCAAAAGGGTTTTTATGCTGCAGGAGCTGCCGGCCTTCTTCCCGCCGCAAGAAGCTGATTTGTTCCTTCAGGTCTGCATCGCTCAGCTCCTTCAGCCAATTGATGCTGATGCCGAACTGGTAGTCTTTTTCGTGCAGGGCGCGGGCTGCCCAGGCCGAGCAACGCAGGACCACGGGGCCGGAAAAACCCCAGTGGGTGATCAGCAAAGGGCCTTGCTCTTTGAATTTCGTGCCCTGGATTTTTACCGTCACTTCAGCTGAAAGGCCCATGAGTTCCGTCACCGGATGTTTGGGTATGTTGAAGGTAAACAGGGAAGGTACTGGTGTTTCAATGGCCTGGGGAAGCTGTTCGATCCAGTCGTATTGCTCTTTTTTCGGGAAGCCGCCCGTGCTGATCAGCACTTTGTCTGCGCTATAGGTGGTTTTGTCGGCAAAGTGCAGCACAAAGCTCTGTTCCTGCGGCTCTATTCGCGTCAGGCTTTTATGGAAACGCACCTGCACTTTTTGCTGCATCATCGCCTTCCAGATACAGTCGATGATGGTCTGGGAATCGTCTGTAAGCGGGAACATACGCCCGTCGGCTTCGGTCTTTAGTTTTACCCCTCTTTTTTCGAACCAACTGATGGTGTCGGCAGGAGAGAAGCGGTGAAAAGTCTTGCGCAGCAATTGCTTGCCGCGGGGATATTTTTCTGCCAGTTCCTGCAGGTCAAAGCAGGCATGGGTCACATTGCAGCGCCCGCCTCCGCTTACTTTTACCTTCTGCATGGCCTTCCCTGTTTTTTCAAACACAACCACTTCGTTTTCCTCCCGGTAGGGGATATTGGCCGCTGTAAAACAGCCTGCTGCCCCCGCTCCTATGATAGCGATCTTCATCGTTACAAGGTTGTGGGGTTTGCTTCCTCCATTTCAAAACCCGTATCCACCAGCCATTTCCGGCTATCGGCGGCAGCGGTGGCCAGTTCGTCGCAGCGATTGTTGTATACATTGTCGGCATGACCTTTCACCCATACAAAGCGGATGTTGTGCGCCAGAGACAATTGATGGTATTCTTTCCACAAGTCGGCATTTTTCTTGCCTTTGAAGTTGATGCGCAGCCAGGATTGCAGCCAGCGTTTCTCAATAGCATTCACCACGTAGCTGGAGTCGGAATGCACGACGATGTCCAGGCCTGGCTTTGTCAGCGCTTTCAGCGCGGCGATCACGGCCATCAGCTCCATACGGTTGTTTGTCGTGCGGCGGTAGCCCTGCGATAGTTCTTTGCGCTTGCTGCCCCAGAACAAAATGGCGCCATAGCCTCCCGGTCCGGGATTTCCGCGTGAGGAACCATCTGTATATATGAGTAATTTTTCGGGCATGGATGTGAATTTGCGATTGAACTATATTTGCGCACAAATGTAACTCTTGGAAGACAAAATCAAAGTCGGCGCGGTCAGTTATCTCAATACCAAGCCCCTGTTGTATGGGCTGGAGCGCAACGAAATCAAAGACCGGATCAGTATACTCCCTGCCTACCCGGCGCAACTGGCACAGCAATTGCGAGAAGGTGCCATAGACCTGGCCTTGCTGCCGGTGGCGGCCCTGCAGGAAATTCCAGGCGCCGCTATTGTGAGCAATTACGGTATTGCCGCCGATGGTAATGTCGTTTCCGTGGCCTTGTTCAGCCAGGTGCCGATGGAAGATATCGATACGGTGATATTGGATTACCAGTCCCGCACTTCTGTGCGCCTCACGCAATTGCTGTTCAAAGAATACTGGAACAAGGAGGTGCGGTTTGTGCCTGCCGGACCGGACTTCATCAGCGAGATCAAAGGCAGCACTGCGGGTGTCATCATCGGGGACAGGGCCTTGCAGCACCTGCCGGACTTTGAATACAATTTCGACCTGTCTGCCGCCTGGAAAGACCTGACCGGCCTGCCTTTTGTGTTTGCCGCCTGGGTAGCGAACAGGGAAT
>JAEUVW010000117.1 GCA_016786525.1 Chitinophagaceae bacterium | reverse complement strand
GGGCCTCAGGGTCTGAAAGATATCGCATCGCGTATCGCGACTGCAGCCCACGCTATTGCCGGCGAACTGGTTGAACTGGGATTGCAATTGTTCAGCAGCGATTTCTTCGACACCATCACCGTAAAAGTAAAAGACAGTGCTGCGATCCGCGCCAAAGCGGAAGCAGCGAAAATCAACTTCTTCTACGCCAAAGACAACTGGATCACTATCTCTGTAGACGAAACCACTACGCTGGCGGACATTGCAGACATCATCAACATCTTTGCGAATACGGAGAATGCTGTAGCCTTTGACTTTGCGCAGGACGATGCCAACAATATTCCCGGCGCACTGATGCGTACCTCCGCTTTCCTGGAGCAGGATGTGTTCAATGTGCACCATTCCGAATCGCAGATGATGCGTTACATCAAATCGCTGGAAAACAAAGACCTGTCGCTGAATACGAGCATGATCTCCCTGGGATCCTGCACGATGAAGCTGAATGCCGCAACGGAAATGATGCCGCTGAGCTGGGCGCACTGGAGCAAAATGCATCCCTTCGCACCGGCTGCACAGGCAGGTGGTTATCAATATGTAACGGACCAGCTGAGCAAATACCTGAGCGTGATCACGGCCTTCGACGCCTGCAGCCTGCAGCCGAACAGCGGCGCGCAAGGTGAATACGCCGGCCTGCTGACCATCCGCGCCTACCACGAAAGCCGCGGCGACAAACACCGCGATGTCATCATCATCCCGATCTCTGCACACGGTACCAACCCGGCTTCTGCTGTAATGGCAGGCTATAAAGTGGTGGTGGTGAAAGCCATGGACAACGGCTATGTGGATATGGACGACCTGAAAGCAAAGGTGGAGCAGCACAGCGCCAACCTGGCGGGTATCATGATCACGTACCCCTCTACTTACGGTATTTTCGAAGAGACCATCATCGACATCACCAACCTGATCCACCAGCATGGCGGCCAGGTGTATATGGATGGTGCGAACATGAATGCACAGGTAGGCTTGACGGCTCCGGGCCTGATCGGTGCTGACGTTTGTCACCTGAACCTGCACAAAACATTTGCCATCCCGCACGGCGGCGGCGGACCGGGTGTAGGCCCGATCTGTGTGAAAGCACACCTGGCGCCTTTCCTGCCCGGCCACGTTATGCTGGACAATGCCGCTACAAATACACCGGCCGTATCGGCTGCTCCTTATGGCTCTGCAAGCATCCTGCTGATCAGCTACGCATATTGCTGTATGCTGGGTGCCAACGGCGTGAAAGCCTCTACACAGTACGCGATCCTGAATGCCAACTACATGAAGGCCCGCCTGCAAAACGATTACGATATCCTGTACAGCGGCACCAACGGTACCTGCGCACACGAGTTTATCGTAGACCTGCGCCCCCTGAAAAAAACCAGCGAGATCGAAGCGGAAGATGTGGCCAAGCGCCTGATGGACTATGGTTTCCACGCACCGACGATGAGCTTCCCTGTAGCCGGCACCATCATGATCGAGCCTACGGAAAGCGAGGACAAAGCTGAGCTGGACCGCTTCTGCGATGCGATGCTGGCCATCCGCAAAGAAATTGCGGCCATCGAAAACGGCGCAGCCGACAAAAAGAACAACCCGCTGAAAAATGCACCGCATACACAAGCTACGGTGATCAGCAGCAATTGGGACAAACCCTATACGCGTGAAGAAGCGGCCTACCCGCTGCCTTACGTGGCGCACAATAAGTTCTGGCCTACCGTTGCCCGTATCAACAATACGCACGGCGACCGCAACCTGATCTGTACCTGCGAGCCAACCAGCGCATACGCTTAGTTCCTTTCGTATACATCAATTGAAAAGAGGCTGTCTAAAAATATAGGCAGCCTCTTTTTTTGGCTTGTAAACCTATAAGGTTTCGGAACCTTATAGGTTTTAACTAGACCATAGGCCTTAACTTTGCCGCCTATGACTCAGGAGCAACTCAAAGAGATGCGCGAAAGGGTACAGCACTTATTCCGCTTTCTGGGAATTGCTGACCGTCAGCACAAGATGGAAAACGACCGCCAGCTTTCCTTATCTGAAGGATTCTGGAATGATAATGCACGGGCTACAGGCATACTGAAAGAAATAAAGATCAATAAATACTGGATTGACCTGTACGGCTCTGTCAACGAAGCCGTTGAAGACTTCGGCATCCTGTTCGACTTCTGGAAAGAAGGGGAAGCCGGCGAAGAAGATGCCCAGCAAGCGCATCAAAAAGCCCTGCAGGCTTTGGATGAACTGGAATTCAAATCCACACTGAATGAACCGGAAGATGAGCTGCACGCTGTGCTGGTGGTGAACTCCGGCGCAGGCGGCACCGAAAGCCAGGACTGGGCCGAGATGCTGCTGCGCATGTACCGTATGTACGGCGAAAAGCAGGGTTGGAAGGTATCCGAGATCGATGTCCAATATGGCGATGGTGCGGGCATTAAGCAGGCTACCATTGAATTTGAAGGGGAGTTTTCCTACGGCTTGCTGAAGGCAGAAAGTGGGGTGCATCGCCTGGTGCGTATTTCCCCGTTTGACTCCAACGCGCGCAGGCATACTTCTTTTGCTTCTGTATTTGTCTACCCGTTGGTAGACGATAGCATCGAGATCGAGGTTAGCCCTTCCGAACTGGAATGGGAGTTTTTCCGCTCTGGTGGTAAGGGTGGTCAGAATGTGAACAAGGTAGAAACGGCGGTACGCCTGAAACATATCCCCACCGGCATCATCGTGGAGTGCCAGCAATCGCGCACGCAGGGCGAAAACCGGGAGAAGGCGCTGAAGATGCTGAAGAGCCGGCTGTATGAAGAAGAATTGCGCAAGCGCGAGGCGCTGAAAAATGCAACCAACTCCAGCAAGAAGAAGATTGAATGGGGATCACAGATCCGCTCCTATGTCTTCCATCCGTACAAAATGATCAAAGACCACCGCACGGGCTACGAGGTGGGCAATGTAGGTCCTGTGATGGATGGCGAGATCGATGATTTTATCAAGGCTTACCTGATGAGCCATGAGGAGGCGGAATAGTAAAATATTTTTTTATATTGCATAACAAATCTGAGTTGTTATGCCTCTTCCGCGGTGCGCTGCCTTTCTTTGCATCTGCCTGTCCGGCCTCTTCTGTGGCCCGGCATCGGCACAAAGCAACAGGGGCGTAGACCTCAATGAAGGGGACAGACTGCGGAGCAAGGGCGACCTGGCGGGAGCCATCCGGGCATACCGGAAAGTGTATGTCTATGACCCTGGCTTTTCCGGGAATATTTACAATATGGCTACCGCCTTTGCCCTGTTGGGTCAGGCGGACTCCTGCTTTTACTATCTATACAAAGCCAATAGTATCCTGCCGTCCAAAGATGCGCTCGAAGACCCGGACCTGTACCCTGTAATGTCCGACCCACGTTGGCAGCGTTTTGAAGAGGGCCTGGTGCAGCTCATCGTCCGTAAAAACGATACATTATACCCCGATATCGACTATGCACGCAAACTGTGGCGTATACGTGCGGCCGACCAGGCGTATTACTGGTCGATTGCGATAGCAGAAAAAAAATCGGGCAAGCAGTCTGAAGCGGTAAAAAAACTATGGACACTCAAGCAAAGTATCAATGAACGCAACCAGCAGGATCTGGAAGTGCTGCTGAAAAGCGAGGGCTGGCCGAAAATATCGGAGGTTGGTTATCATGCCGCTTCCGCAGCGTTCCTGGTCATTCAGCATTCCGACAGCGCTTTACAAAGCAAATACCTGCCGGTGATCCATCAGCTTTGCCTGGAAAGGGAGGCGAGCTGGCAATGGTATGCGCTGATGTACGACCGCCTGCAAACAGACCGGGAAAAGCCGCAAAAGTATGGTTCGCAGGTACGGTACAACGATACCACAAAAAAATATGAACTCTTTCCGCTCGAAGACGAAGCCAGGGTAGATGAATGGCGAAGAGAGGCGGGTATGGGCCCCTTAGCGGACTACGTAAAGCAGTGGGATATCGTATTCACACCTAAAAGCAAATAACAGCGCATGTGGTACAAAGCACTTCTTTCTTTCTTCTTTTTTATCGGGACATGGACAAGCTATGCGCAACAGGATAGTACGATTCCCTATACCGGGCCAAAGCCTGTAGCCGCCGACTGCGACAAAGCGATTCCCATCAAGGTGTTTAAAAAAGCGCGATACGGGCCTACGGCTGCACCCGATGGTTTTGGCGAACGCCAGGAGATTGTTGCCGGGACAAGCAACAGTACTACAGCGTTCGAGCGGGAGCACAACAGTGCCTGGTACCTGCTGCGGATGTATTTCGACGGGGAGATCATTTTCGACATCAAGCCGGCAGACAGCAGCAACGACTACGACTTTATCCTGTACCGGTACACCGACTCTTCTTTTTGTGATGCCCTGCTGAAAGGCAAAGCCGAAGTATTGCGCAGCAATATCCGGCGCAACGATACGGCTACAAAAGGTATCACAGGTTTGTCCCGCGAGGCGCGAAGTGAACTGCAGGCACAGGGCCCGGGTGCGCAGTATTCGAAATCCCTCAGCGTAAAAAAGGGAGACAGGTACATGCTGGTGCTGGACAATGTATACCCGGGCGGCAAGGGCCACACCCTGTTCTTTCATTACATTCGGGACGTGGTGATCAATGGGAGTGTGGTCAGTGATGAAGGTAAAAAACTGCCTGCGGAGGTAGAGTTGTCCGATGCGAAAGGAAATACGATACTGAAGTCCAAAGCAGATGACAGCGGGCAATATAGTTTCAAAGCCCCCTTGCGCGAACTGGAAGATTACCAGCTTACGTTTATGGACAACAACTCCTTTGTCGAAACGCGCACCATCAATACCAATCAGCTGAAGGCTACAGATACTTTCCCGAAGATC
>JAEUVW010000107.1 GCA_016786525.1 Chitinophagaceae bacterium | reverse complement strand
AATGCTTCGAGCGCCAGTATCGCTGATGCGGTATGGTGCCCATGTCCGCCTTCGCCCGTGGTCGGGAAGCGGCAGATGATCACATCGGGTTTAAAATTGCGGATCACCCATACGACGTCGGCAAGCACCGATTCTTTATTCCAAAAGGTAAAGGTCTCTTCCGGGTTCTTTGAAAACCCGAAATCGAAAGCGCGGGTGAAGAATTGTTCTGCACCATCCATACGCCTTGCGGCCAGCAGTTCCTGGGTGCGGATCAGGCCCAGCATCTCTCCCTGCTCTTTACCGATCAGGTTTTGCCCGCCATCGCCGCGCGTCAGTGAGAGATAGCCGGTGCGCAGCTTTCTTTCGTTGGCCAGGTAGCCCAGCAGGCGGGTGTTTTCATCGTCCGGGTGGGCTGCGATGTACAAAACGGACCCGGTAGTGTTGAGCTTTTTGATCTGTTGCAGGATCTCGGATGAGTTGGGTGATTTGGGTTCCTGCGCGCGGGTGGCAAAGCTGCCGAGCAGCAGTAAAAGAGGAAGGGTAAATTTCCGGTGCATGTGATGAAGCTGTATTTTTTAATGTTGATAGCAGTCGTTGCCGTTTTCGATTGCGTTAATGATTTTTTGATTCCATTGTTCCTGTTCTTCGGTATTGATACCGTGGTTGGTCTCCCTGTCGTATTGATCCTGTTCCGCCTCGTTCTGCTCGCGGTACTTGCGTTGCAGCTCTGCTATTTCACGCTCAAAATTTTTGGTAAAGGGGTAGTGCTGCAATTCGCGGTATAAGTCGCAGGCGCTCAGGGCTGTGATGTCGAAATGCCGCTGTTCGTGCGCTAAAGTCTTTTCATTGCGGGAGCCGGGCAGGCACCAGGATCTCGATTTGTCAAAGGAGCAATACATTTTGATATTCAATACGATCAGGCCTTTCTGCATGCTGCCGCTGTAGCGCAGGGAAATGCCGGAGTAGGCCATCGCCACGGCATTCATATTGGGTTCTTCCGGTCCCTGGAAGTCAGACAGCCTGAGTTTTGTGCCTTTACGGTACACGATCTCGTTGCTTTTTTCAGACCGGGTTTCCATGCTGACATGGGCGACGATCTTTTGTGCGAAGCCGGGAAAGGCCAGCAGGATAAAGACCAGGGTTAATGGTATTGATTTCATATCACCTCATTTTGCTCGTTCATATTGTTTCGGCCACGTGATTTCGTCGCCTAATTCCTTTGCGGCTTCAAGCGGGAAATACGGGTTGCGCAGCAACTCCCTGGCCAGGAAGATCAGGTCTGCTTCTTCCCGCTGCAAAATTTCTTCCGCCTGCTGTGCCGTGGTGATCAGGCCCACAGCTCCTGTGGGCACCGATGCTTCTTTCCGGATCTGCGCCGCCAGGGGTACCTGGTAGCCCGGAGCCACGGGTATCGGAGCCTTCGGGATATTCGCCGCACTGGAAGCATCGACAAGATCGGCTCCTTTGACCTTGAGGATCCGGGAAAGTTTAACCGAGTCTTCGATCGTCCAGCCCTCAGGAACCCATTCTGTAGCAGAAAGGCGTACGAACAGCGGCAGCTCTTCCGGCCATTCCGTTTGTACGGCATCAATGATGTCGAGCAGGAAGCGGATGCGCTTGTCGAAACTGCCGCCGTATTCGTCTGTTCGTTTATTGCTGAGCGGGGAGTAAAATTCGTGGATCAGGTAACCGTGTGCGGCGTGGATCTCGATTACTTTAAAGCCTGCCTGTAAGGCTCTCTTTGCCGCGTGCCGGAACGCATCGATGATGGTCTTGATTTCAGCCAGGCTCAGCTCGTGGGGGGTGTT
>JAEUVW010000056.1 GCA_016786525.1 Chitinophagaceae bacterium | reverse complement strand
GGTCGGGTATAGTCCTAATGTATTGTCCAAAATGTACTTTGAGAAAGCCGAGGTAGCGTATAAGGATAATAAATTGATGGAGGCAAGGGAAAATTACCTGAGCGCATACAGGGAAGACAGCACAATGACTATTGCGCTGACCTACCTGGGACAGATCTATGAGCATCAAAAGGACTTCGCGGAAGCGGAGAAATATTTTAAACAGTCTATCAGGCGCAACTATGCAGACTATATGGCTCACTGGTTTCTGGCAAATGTATATGAACATAACGGAGCACTTCAAAAAGCCCTGGACGAGATCACTATTGCACATATACTCAACCGCAATAATCCAAGGATCATAACAGCTATGAAAGAAATCTTTCAAAAAAATGGTTATCGCTACAATGATAGCTGGCAGTTTGACCCTCAGTGCCGGGTGACCAAGACGGATACCGGAATCAACCTCGAATATAGCGGACTATGGCTGGGGTATGGACTAGCACAAGCCCTGTGGTATTATGAACCAGGCTATAAGGAAAGCATGGGTGCTAAGGATAAGGACATGTCTTTTAACCAGGATAGGGAAAAAGAAGGACTCGTTGCAGTACTGATGGCAGCGAAAGACGATAAGAAAAAGCTTATTCCCCAATCGATCACAGCCCTGCAGGCTGCTACTGAAAAGAAAATGTTCCAGGAGTATCTGGTTTATGAAATCTGGTTACACAGGAAGCCCCTTATTGCATCTCAGTTTCCGGAGCCCCTTATAGCAGACATAAAGAATTATATACTTGCTGTCCGTTGCCGAAAAGCATAATAGAAAAAAGGATTCTCAACAAGAGAATCCTTTTTTATTCCGAAACAAAGAGTTTGCTTACTTGTCTTTCTTGATAATCGCAAACACCTCGATACCCAGGCCGAGCAGGATCATGATCGGGGCCAGTGTAATGCGGCGGAAGCTGTAGATGTCGTCGTAGTTGAATTTGTGCGGGTCGGGGCTTTTGCCGCCGGCCATCAGGATCAGTCCCAGCAAGATAAACGCAACGCCGATCAGCATCCATTTATAATTGCTTTTGTCGAAAAGGAAGTCTGGTTGTTGGGTTTTGTTTGTGCTGCTCATAAAATTGTTATTTTAAAGAGTGATAGGATGCAAATATAAATTAATACAGATCGTCAACCGTCAATTTTAAATATTTTACCACGGAGCGGTGTGTGCTCACCAGGGAGATCAGGATACCCGCAACGATCATGCCCAGCATCAGCAGGCTCAGCAGTATGGGGTTGCTCAGGGCTTTGAGTTCGGGTACGGTCATTTCAGCCGCGTATTTTACCAGCAAGAGGCCCAGTACCGACAGTACGCCACTGATCAGCCCGTTGATCACAGCGCGCTGGTCAAAAGGCTTTGAAATGAACCAGCGGGTAGCACCCACCATCTGCATGGTCTTGATCAGGAAACGGTTGCTGAACATGGCCAATCGAACGGTATTATCAATCAGTACAATGACCACCAGTATCAGCACGATAGAAATAATGCCCAGTATGATGCTGATCTTGTTCAGGTTTTCATTCATCTGGTTCACAATCGTTTTGGGGTAGCTGACCCTGTTGACCACATTGCTTTGTTCGATAAACAGGGTGATCTTTTCGATGCTGTCCTTATTCACATATTCATTGTGCAGGTTCAGTTCGATGCTGGCAAACAGGGGGTTATAACCCAGGAAGCCGGCAATATCCGTGCCTTCCAGCTCGCTCTGCATCTTTAATGCTTCTTCTTTGGTGATGATGCGGCTTTTCTTGGTAAAAGGTTGCTTGTCCAGTATGGATTTCATCTGGTTGATGCTTTCTTCGCGCACATTGTCATGAAAATCGATCTGCACAGCCATCCCTTCCTTGACCACCTGGGCCAGGCTTTTCCCATTGATGACGATCCAGCCCATAGTGCCCAGCAGGAACAAAACGAGCGATACGCCGATCACGGAAAAGGTATAGGATGCTTTTGACTTGATGGTGCCTGCCATGAATAGGGTGTAAAAAGATGAAAGTTCAAAGCTAAAAAATTACAGGCAAAAACCCTCGGTTTTTTGGTAAAATACTGGTAAAGCTGCCCTTATCGCTGCATCGCAGCGCGGCGCGAAAACAGCAGCAGGTACACCCCGATCAGCAGCATGGTCGTCAGCGAAGAGGCCAGGATCTTCAGCAGCAGGTAGCCGATATTGCTCAGGCTCCACAGTTCGATGATGAAAAACGCCGTATGGTGGATCAGGATCAGGAAGGCACTGTAGGTCAGGAATGGCGGCCAGCCCATGGTCTTTACCGAGGGCGACAGCTGGTGGTACTCCTTCATATGTTTGGGCAGCAGGGCCAGCAGCACATTGGTGCGCAGGTAGGCGATCAGCACCATGGCGAAGGCATGCATACCCGGTGTATTCATAAATGAATCGACAATGGAGCCGCAGATAAAGCCCACCGCCAGCAACAGCCATACGGGCGCTTCAAAGGGGATGAGCAGGATGAACAGGGGATAGATATAGGGCGTAAATACGGGGAATCCTGTCGGCTGGGTCCACCAGTACAGGGTCACATTGTTCAGGATCAGCACCTGGAACAGGAGCAGCAAAAAGAACTGTATCACATATTTTACATACCGGCTCATTTCTTCTGTTGTGCTTGCTGTTTTTGGGTAGTGTCTTCCAGGCGCCTGCGCTCTTCGATATAGCTGTTCTGTATGGCGTATACAAATTGCAGGTTGCGGAAATTGGTGGCCGGCCTGATGTGCAGGATCCGGGAATTGTCTTTTTTCACAATGAACACCTGCTGTACGGTGCCGATCAGCATGTCGGCAGGAAAC
>JAEUVW010000051.1 GCA_016786525.1 Chitinophagaceae bacterium | reverse complement strand
AGGTTTCTTCCCAGATAAAAGAAGTTTACAACGCAGAACGCCTTCATCCTTCACGCGGCATGGCTGGTTCAGACTTGCGTCCATTGACCAATATTCCTCACTGCTGCCTCCCGTAGGAGTCGGGCCCGTGTCTCAGTGCCCGTGTGACTGGTCGTGCTCTCACACCAGTTACCCATCGTCGCCTTGGTAAGCCGTTACCTTACCAACTAGCTAATGGGACGCACGCCCATCCTAAACCGCCGGAGCTATTATAATCAAGTGATGCCACTCAACTATTTTACGGTGTATTAATCTTCGTTTCCGAAGGCTATTCACCAGTTTAGGGTAAGTTGCGTACGTGTTCCGCACCCGTTTGCCGGTCGCCGGCGGTATTGCTACCCCGCTGCCCCTCGACTTGCATGTGTTAAGCCTGCCGCTAGCGTTCATCCTGAGCCAGGATCAAACTCTCCATTGTAAATGAATTGTTTGATTCTAACTAAATATTTCTCTCGAAAATTCAGACGAATCGTGTTATTTGTATTTTTGATACTTGATGCCCGCCCTGAGGCGGGATCTTACCTGCGGTGACGAAATTCATCATCACCCGCTGCTTTATTTTTTTGCTTCCATCTTTTTCAAAGAACTCTCAGCGATCCGACCATCCTTTGATGATCAAACTTATTCCGCTAAACTGCTGTATGCCAGGGACTTGAACCCTTCGTGCGGCCTCTGTACCGCGCTACTGTTTTACTCTTTAAGAACTATCCCGTTTTCGTTGGGGTTGCAAAGGTAAGTGCTTTTTTCTTTCCGCCAAATTTATTTTTACTTTTTTGTAAAATTTTTCTGACCGCAACGTTACCTAAGAACTTCACCCCCTTTTTTCAGCGGGAGTGCAAAGGTAAGCGCTTTTTTCTTTTCACCAAATTTATTTTTCTTTTTCTGAAAATTAAACTCATTTGAAATGATCTGCTTAAGTACCTAAGAACCAATCCTTTATGAACTTTAAGAGCTGCTTCCCTCCCGATTTTTCGTCGTTGGGAGTGCAAAGGTACACGGGAATTTCATTCGGCCAAATTTATTTTGAAAAATTTCGTCGGCAGACGGCTTCCCTAGGGTCAATATATCCGCCAAAAGCATGTACTGCAGCCGCTTTTAGCTATATTGCAGCATCAATAAAAAACCAATGAATTCTTTTGATTTCAGCGCAGAACTGAAGACACTACTGCTCAATGGTCCGTATAAAGAGCTTGCAAAGGGCACTTACTTACTGCGGGAGGGAGAAACCGAACGCAATGTCTACCTGATCGGTAGCGGTGCGGTACGCGCATATCTATTGTCAGAGGCTGAAGAAATCACGATCCGTTTTGGCTATGCAGGTTCTGTAATCAACTCCCTGGCCTCTTTTATCAATAGTCAACCATCAGAACTGTCCCTGCAGGCCATCCGTAAAACAAGCTGCCATACCATCGACAAACAAACACTGGAAGCCTTTGTGAACCGTAGTGCAGCCCATCAGCAAGGCTACACTACCCTGCTGGAACAAACCATTGTACAACAGATAGAACGGGAAACCGACCTGCTTACCACAAGCCCGACGGAAAGGCTGGCACGCGTCTTGAAACGCAGCCCCAACCTGTTCCAGCAAGTTCCGCTGAAGTATATCGCCTCTTACCTGCGCATGACACCGGAAACCCTGAGCCGCATCCGTAAATCTTGATTCTGATCAAGGCCGGGTAAAGGCTGTAGGTGCATTTTTGCATCAAAATCGAACAATGAACATCGAATCAAAGCAACTGCTGGACAATTTACAGGCGCTCAGCAAGCAGGCTACAGAAGCAGCACACCTCTTCCTGGCACTTACAGATCAGCAACTGAACTTCAGGCCCGGAACCGGAAAATGGAGCATACTGGAATGCCTGGACCACCTGAACCAATACGGAGATTACTATCTGCCCGAAATCGAACAACAAATGAAGGCCTCCAAACGCGGAAGCGCCCCTGTCTTTAAAAGTGGCTTACTGGGTAATTATTTCGCGAACGCCATGCGCGGGCAAAAGGGCAAGATCAAAACAATGCAATCGCCTAAGGATAAAGAACCCGCAGCATCGGGCCTGGGCAGGCAAACAATTGAACGCTTTCTTGCACAGCAGGAGCAATTGAAAAGCCTTTTGCAAACAGCTTACAGGAAAGACCTGAACAAGATCCGGATCAGCATATCCCTGAACCGCTACATCAGGATCAGGCTGGGCGACACTTTCCGTTTTTATAGTTACCATATCGAAAGGCACCTTGCCCAGGCGAAGCGGAACATCTGAGCTAGACAGGCACAGCAGGAAAAAACAAGGATCACAACAGTGCCATACGGCCGCACTGCAGCTTCGTAATAATTACGTAACATCCGGTTCATTCCTTTGTACGATTCAAGTATCGCTACAAAGTTTTTCATGTGACTGATCCAAATCTCCATCCTACTCGTTCTTGCCGGCAGCGCGCTACCCGTATCCTGCTGCTCCTGGCCCTGATAGCGTGTTCCTTTTCCCGGACTGCAGCGCGCATTTCTGATATCCAATTAAGAGAAGCGCCGCTCAATCACAGCTTTTCGCTCAAGCCCGACTCCCTGTACCTAGCACTGAAAGACCAGTATAACCTGGCGGTACAGGAAAGGAATCGCAGCAGCCAGGGCGCCCTGCTGGAAAAAATGGGTGAACTCTCTTTCCATATGGGCCAATATGCACAGGCCCTGGAGTATTACCTGGATGCCAGCCAGCTTTTTCGCCAGGACAACAAGCAGAATGAACTGGCCTATAACTACATATACCTGGGCATTTTATACTACTACAATCGCGACACTACCCGTTCCAACAATTATTTCCGGCAAGCCCTTTCCCGGTTCCGGCAGCAAAAGGACCGGAAGGGCCTGGCTATTGCTTACGGCAATATAGGATTCCTGTTTGAGAAGGCCCGCCTCTACGATAGCGCCAGTCACTACCAGAACCTGGCGCTCAAAGAGTACCATACAACAAACGACAAAGCCGGTATGGCTAAAATCTACGAAAACATCGGCAGCATCTATGAAGACCTGAGTCAGTATGATTCCGCAATGGCCAATTTCCGGAAAGCGCTGCAACTCTATAAAGATGATGATGAAAAGATCCTTCATATTGAAGTACTGAACAATATCGGCGACATCTACCGCAAGACCGGACAGTACAAAGAAGCCCTGTCCTATTCGATGAAAGCAACCGCCATCAGCAGGCAGAGTAATGAGCGGTACCAGTTAAGTTCGGGCTACAGGGATATTGCCAAGACCTACAAGCTGCTGGGACGGGATGACAGCGCTTTTTATTACCTGGACCTGAGTCGGAAGTACCTGTTGGACATTTACAGTCATGAAAGCTCGATGCAGGTGGCCTTCCTGCAGGCGCAGGACGATGTACGGAAAAAGAACAGGGAAATTGAAAAACTGAACAATGCACAACGGATCAATACCGTCATTACCATATCAGTTGTCATCATTATTATACTGCTGCTTGCAATCGGGTTGATCATCCTGAACCGCCAGAAGCTGAAAATAAAAAATGAACGATCGCTGAACAAACAGCAAAAAGAGATCCTGGAAACCCAGAACCGCCTGATGCAGGCCGACCTGAAAGCTCAGGTTTTAGGGGAAGAAAAACTAAAATCCGAGCTGCTGGCCCAACGGCTGGAGCGGGAAAAACTGGATGCAGAACTCAAAAACAAGGCCCTGGAAGAAACTTTGCTGAAAGAACAGATAGAAGTAAAGACCAAAGAACTAAGCACGAATGCCCTGCATGTGATCCAGAAAAACCAATTGCTCGAGCAATTAAAAACAAGTATCGGCTCCCTGGTTGACGACGAAAAACGGGACCAGAAAAAACAACTGCGGCAACTCCTTGCACAGATCAACCAGAACTTCAGCAATGAAGGCTATTGGGAAGAATTCAAAACCACATTCGAACAAATCCACCAATCCTTTTTTGAAGAGCTGAAAAAGACCTGCCCGGAACTGAGCTCCTCGGAACTCCGCCTGGTGTGCCTGCTGAAAATGAACATGAGCTCCAACGATATGGCGACAATGCTGGGCATCTCTACCGACAGCCTGCGCGTGGCCCGCTACCGTTTGCGCAAAAAACTGAACCTGGAACAGGGAGGCAACCTGGTCGCTTTCCTGCAGAACCTGTAAGCATTCCGGTCGGTAACTTTCTGTTCATATTACGCTAACGATTCCTTAATGGCTATTCCTGTATCCTTTACCACAACTGAAAATCAATCAGTTATACTCTATTTGTTGCCTTTGTTGCCTTGTCGTTTACGGGCTTTGTAACGCTGTTCACTTTTTGTTCATGCCGGAAATTTGCGACGCGAAAACAGGCAGCGCACCTTTGCCTCGTCAACAATATCCAGCGCATCATGAACCGCTTTTTACACCTGTTTTGCTTTGTGTTCCTGCTCCCTTCTTTGGCCTTAGGGGCAAACCTGAAAGGCGTGATCAGGGAAAAGAATACAGGAGAAGCTGCCACCGGTGCCATCATCCGCATCGATAACCGCAACGACCTGTATGACGTAGCAGGCCTGGATGGGTCCTACAGTATAGAGGGTATAGCAGCCGGCACGCACCGGCTGACGATCAGCTATAGCGGCTTCGCCTCTGTTGAGGAAAGCTTCACGATCGAGGACGCCAAAACCCTGGACTTTGCGCTCGCAGGCAATACCGCTTTACAGGAAGTACAGATCCTGAACAAACGCGATGGTTCTGCCGAGTTGAGCGCCCGCAGCCTGGAGCGCAATGCGGACCAGGTGTTGAACATCATCTCCGGCAAGGCGATCCAGCTTTCTCCGGACCTTACGGTAGCCAACGTCGTTCAGCGGGTATCGGGTATTTCGCTGGAGCGGAACAGCAATGGCGACGGCCAGTTTGCGATTCTGCGCGGCATGGACAAACGATACAACTATACCCTGGTGAACGGGATAAAAATTCCCAGCCCGGACAACAAATACCGTTATGTGCCGCTGGACATCTTCCCCGCCGACCTGCTGGACCGCCTGGAAGTGTACAAAGCGCTGACTCCCGAAATGGAGGGTGATGCGATCGGCGGGGCCGTCAATATGGTGATGAAAGATGCACCTGGCCACCTGAGCATCTCGGCCAATATCGCGGGCGGATACAATGAACTCTTCCTGAACCGCGACTTCACGAGCTACGACTACAGAGGCATTGACAAACAATCGCCCTACGAACGCAAAGGGAATAAATACAATGCCCTGCCTTCGGATTTTTCCGGCGCAGCCTACCAATACTCTTCTAAAAGGCCCATGCCCAACCTGCTCGGCGGCCTGGCCATCGGCAACCGTTTCTTCAATAAGCGTCTGGGTATATTGGTGGCCGGAAGCTACCAGAATACCTACCGTGGCAGCAACAGCACCTTTTTTGACATCGACAAGGTGGACACCTTCAAGGGCACTACACTGACCAAATACAGCAAACGAGCCTACTCCGAACAGCAAACCAGGAGTGGCGTGCACCTCAAGTCCGACTTCAGGATCAACAACAGGCATAAGCTGCAATGGTACAATGCCTACCTGAACCTGGACAATATACAGGTGCGGGATGTGACGGCCATGCAGCTGACCATCGGCGGCTACGACCCGGAGCCGGGCAACGCCACCATGAATTACTCTACCCGCAGCCGCTTTACCCGGCAGAACATCTTCAACAGCACCCTGCAGGGCGAACACCAGCTTACGGAACAACTGAAACTGAACTGGTCGCTGGTGCATTCCCTTGCCACACAGCAGACACCCGACAATACCACGATACCGCTCCTGGGGACCATGAGCAACCATGTCGAACAAAAGACTTATGTACAGGATGCCACAAGACGCTGGGAACACAACTCCGACAAAGACAATGCCGCCTACCTGAACCTGAGTTATCAGCACAATATGGGTTCAATGCCCACGCAATGGACCATCGGCGGCCTGTTCCGCGACAAGACGCGGACGAATTTCTACAACCAGTACCAGCTGCGCCCCAGCAACCTGCAGGCCCTGTACGGAAAAGACTTCATCAGCATTGCTGATATTGCATGGACGGTGCAGAACCCCAAAGGCAGCGTAGGGTCTGCCCTGAACTACGATGCCAGCGAACAGATCGCTGCAGGATTCCTGCAGTTCAAATTGTCGCCGAAGCAGCTTGACCTTACCGGAGGCCTGCGTGCAGAGCACACCAAGCAAGGCTACGAAATGCAATTCCCGATCGGCGAAGACCGCCCCACAGGATCGCAAAAATACCTGGATCTGCTGCCCTCCCTGCACCTGAAGTATATGCCCGGCACGAAAACCAACCTGCGCTTCTCTTATTTCCGCTCGGTGAACAGGCCGGGATTCTTCGAGATCGTTCCCTACAAGATCGTCAACGAGGAATACCAGGAGCGGGGCAACCCGGACCTGAAGCGGGCCATCGGCGACAACATCGACTTCCGGTATGAACTGTATCCCAGGCAGGGAGAGCAGTTCATGGCAGGCCTGTTCTATAAAAAGATACAGAATCCTATCGAGTATACCCTGCAACGGGATGCAGTAAGGGGGCAAGACATCTACTATACACCGGGCAACTTCGGAACGGCTCAAAACTACGGCCTGGAAATGGATGCGATCAAATACCTGAAGAAATGGGGAGTAAAAGCCAATTATACCTACACCCACTCTGCCATCACCACCACCAAGTCAAAACGGATCAGGGATGCCAGGGGTGACCTGCAAACCATCAATGTGGACCAGACAAGACCCTTGTACGGGCAGGCCGCCCATATTGCCAACCTGGCCCTGCTGTTCAAAGATGTGAAAGGTGGCTGGGATATTCAGCTGGCCGGCAACTATACAGGCGAGCGCATCGTTACGGTCTCACAGTTTGTAGACAACGACTTTTGGCAGAAAGCCTTTATCCAGCTGGACTTTGCGCTGGAAAAGACTTTTGCGCGCCGCTGGGCCGTGCTTGCCAAGGTGAACAACCTGCTGAATACGCCGATGGAGGTGTATATGAAAGAACCGTACAACAATAAAGACTACATACCCGAGCAGAACCTGGACAAGCAAACCCTGATCCGCAGGGACTATTTCCAGCGCTCTTACCTGCTGGGCCTGCGTTGGAAACTGCAATAATCAATTACTGAATCATACAAACTCACAAAAAACAAAAAGCAAAAAAAATGAAAAAGCAAACTTTACTCTTAGGCGGCCTGGCCCTGATAACGGCTGCAGCCAGCTGCAAAAAAGATGAAAAAAAAAATGAAACGCCTACACCCGTGGCGACGACCGACACCGTTTCCGGTGATGTGTCCGGTGTATGGAAAAAAGGCAGTACTTATTATATAGCCGGTGACGTATTTGTGCCGGAAAGCAAATCGCTGGTGATCGAAGAAGGGGTAACCGTAAAAATGCTGCCTGATGTAAAGCCGGAGTTCATCATCAAAGGCAACTTCTATTGTGAAGGCACAGCCGCGGCACCGGTTAAGTTTATCGCTTCCGGCAACAACGCGGCCTACGGCGACCAGTGGGGCGGCTTGCTGGCGGGCCCTACCTGCGGCGAGTTCCTGCTGAACTATGTGATCATGGAACAGGGAGGAGCCGTTACTACGGAACAATCTTCATCTGTAAAGGCGGGCTTCTTCAAAGCAGAGGCAGGCAACCACGTACCGGCAGCCTGGTATGGAGGCACAGGCAAATTCGTCGTGACCAACAGCATCATCCGCAACTTCAACGAAGACGGTTTCTATATCGAAGGCGGTGATGTACTGATCTCCAACAACTATTTCTACACAACCGGTGTTGCCGGCGGCGATGCGATCAACATCAAATCGGGCGTATGGGCAGACGTCGCATACAATGTGGTGTACAGCCCCAACACCAATGCGCTGAAACTGTCCAACTCAGGCGATAAACCCCGCCAGGCCTACATCATCGCCTACAACAATACCATCGTCAACTGCGGCTGGAGAAGGCCGACCACCAAAGGCGGTTCTATCTGGCTGGAAAAAGCGGTACGCGCCGACCTGTACAACAACCTGCTGCTGAACAACCGCTATGGGGTAAAACGCGACAAAGGCAACCCGGAAGACAACCGTTCCGTAATCCAGAAAACCTACTACTATGGCTATGGACAAACTACGGTTGACCAGTTCCAGCCCTCCGCTGAGATCATTGCCGGAACAAGCGATGTGATCTCCGCAACAGTGGGTGCCAATGATCCGAAACTGGAAAACTACCCCCTGGGTACCGATGTGAACAATGGCGACTTCAGCAGCAACTGGGATTTTCACCTGAAAGCAGGCTCTCCTGCACTCAGCGGCGGAAACACATCCTTTACGCCGCACTTCAAATCAGGCCTGACCCTGAACGGTAAAGCCTACAGCTCCCCCGGCCCGGCCGCTTACTTCGGCGCCCTGGGTACCAAATAATCCGACTCTTTCAAAGGAGAAACGGCATCCTGCCGTTTCTCCTGCTTCAACTTAGTGATGATGAACAAAATCAGCATTGGCTTCATATTCCTTTTACTGCTGCAGGCAAGCTCTGGTTTTGCCCAGGCAAAGGCAGAAGAAAAACGCTCCGGCTACCGCGGAGGTTTCAACGAACACATTGCAAGCAACGAAAAAGCACTCCATTTCCTGGTACTGGGCGACTGGGGACGCAATGGTGAATATTACCAAAAGGACGTGGCGCAACAAATGAACAAAACGGCTGCTACGCTGGGCACAGACTTTAT
>JAEUVW010000023.1 GCA_016786525.1 Chitinophagaceae bacterium | reverse complement strand
CGGTACACGGATCAGCGTGGCCCGGGTCGGTTTTTGTAAGACCAGGTTGTCATTGACCAGCACTACGGAAGCTGCTGTGGTATACAGGTAATCTTCATATTTGGGATTGGAGATGAAGCAAAGCGAAGCGGAGCCTGCTTCTTCGATTTTTGCAACATCTTTTACTATGGCCTCTTTATCTCCTTCTATCTTTCCGCCCAAAAGGGCTGCTATCTGCGTAGCGTTGAATTGCATCAATTTATCTGGTTTTCGTTTGTAACGTGAGTGTCGGATGCTCAGTTTTCCGCTGCCCAAAAATCAGGCTAAGGTAACTAAAATGAAAGCTTCATAATATGGCTTAACAAATGAGAAACACATAACGGGATATATAGGCGATTTAGTATATTACTCCTGTGAAAAAATGAGTCGGCACAATTGTTTTTTCAGTAGGTTTGCGGCATGTCAATCAGTGTACGATCGCTTACCAAAATATATGGTACGCAAAAAGCCGTGGACCATATTTCGTTTGAAATACCCAAAGGCCAGATTGTAGGCTTCCTGGGACCCAATGGAGCCGGAAAGTCCACAACCATGAAAATGATAACGGGCTATTTACCCCCTACAGAAGGCACGGCGGTGGTCTGTGGTTTTGATGTTCAGACACAATCGATGGAACTGCGGAAGCGTACAGGTTATCTGTCTGAGCAAAATTCTCTTTATTATGATATGTATGTCCGTGAATACCTGGAACTCACAGCAGGTATCCATAAGCTGGACAAGCAAAAACGGAAGCAACGGATTGAAGAGATCATCAGCATGACCGGCCTGGGCAAAGAAGCCCATAAGAAGATCGGCATGCTCAGTAAAGGATACAAGCAGCGGGTAGGCCTGGCCCAGGCTATGATCCACAATCCCGAGGTGCTGATCCTGGACGAGCCGACATCCGGCCTGGATCCCAACCAGATTGTTGAGATCCGCGACCTCATTATTGACATCGGCAAAGAAAAAACGGTATTGCTCTCCACGCACATTATGCAGGAAGTAGAGGCCATGTGCAGCCGTGTGATCATTATCAACAACGGCACCATCGTGGCCGATGACAATATCCAGAACCTGCAGAAGGCCGGCAACAACAGTACCCTGATCGTGAGCTTCGAAACCGTGGTGCCGGAAAGCCTGATCCGCAAGATCAATGGCATCGGAAAGGCGGAAGATATGGGCAATATGCGCTGGAAACTCTACACGGCCAAACCGGACGAGCTGCGGAAATCCGTGATGCAATGGGCTTTGAACAATGACATCAACATCAGCTCGCTGCAATCGGAAACGCAAAGTATGGAAGATGTATTCCGTTCCGCGACCCTCGATCATAAAAAGAAGTAATCATCAGTCAATCATTTTTATCCGGCAGCCCGGCTGCAATCATAAAGCATGAATCCACTCGATACCCTCCAACAAAAGCAAGACCAGGCCCTGCTGGGCGGTGGTGCAAAAAGAATTGAAAGCCAGCACAAAAAAGGAAAACTCACCGCACGCGAGCGCATCAGCCTGCTGGTAGACGAAGGCAGTTTTGAAGAGATCGGCATGTTTGTCGCCCATCGCAGCAAAGACTTCGGAATGGAAAAAGAAATCTACCTCGGCGACGGGGTAGTGACCGGCTACGGGAAAGTAAACGGGCGCCTGGTCTATATTTTCTCGCAGGACTTCACGGTCTTCGGCGGCAGCCTTTCGGAAACACATGCGGAAAAGATCTGTAAGGTGATGGACCTCGCAATACAGAACGGAGCCCCGGTGATCGGCCTGAACGATAGCGGCGGCGCCCGGATACAGGAAGGCGTGGTGTCGCTGGGCGGCTATGCGGATATCTTTCACCGCAATGTGAAGGCCTCCGGCGTGATCCCTCAATTGTCCGCCATCATGGGCCCCTGTGCCGGCGGCGCAGTGTATTCCCCGGCCATTACCGACTTTATCTCTATGGTCGAGCATACCGCCTACATGTTTGTTACCGGGCCGAATGTGGTCAAAACCGTAACGCATGAACACGTCACCAGCGAAGAGCTGGGCGGTGCGGCCACCCATGCGTCTAAGTCAGGAGTGACGCACTTTACAAGCAGCAACGAAGTAGAGTGCATCAACCACCTGAAGCAATTGCTCAGCTATATCCCGCAAAACTGTGAAGACGATGCACCGGTTTATCCCTACGAAGCGGCAGATGAACTGAGGGCCAAACTGAATACGATCATCCCCGAAAACCCGAATCAGCCCTACGATATGAAAGAGGTGATCGAGGAAGTGGCGGATGCGGACTCTTTTCTTGAAGTGCATAAAAACTATGCAGAAAATATTGTAGTCGGCTTTGCCCGTATCGGCGGCCGCAGCATTGGCATTGTCGCCAACCAGCCTTCAAGCATGGCAGGGGTGCTGGACATCAATTCCAGTAAAAAAGCAGCCCGTTTTGTGCGTTTCTGCGATGCGTTCAATATCCCTTTGCTGGTATTGGTGGATGTGCCGGGCTTCCTGCCGGGAACCGACCAGGAATGGAATGGCATCATCACCAACGGGGCCAAACTGCTGTATGCCCTGAGCGAAGCAACCGTACCGAAGATCACCGTCATTACCCGCAAGGCATACGGCGGCGCTTATGATGTGATGAACTCCAAGCACATCGGTGCCGACCTCAACTACGCCTGGCCTACGGCCGAGATCGCTGTGATGGGCGCTAAAGGCGCAGCCGAGATCATTTTCAAGAATGAGATCGCCGCTGCCGCAGACCCGGCCGCCAAATGGAAAGAAAAAGAAATGGAGTATACCGAGAAGTTTGCCAACCCTTACGGCGCGGCAGCCCGGGGCTTTATTGACGAAGTGATCGTGCCAGACAGGACACGCGCCAAGCTGATCAATGCCTTTAAAATGCTGGAAAACAAAGTCGTACTGGCCCCTAAACGCAAGCACGGTAACATCCCCCTTTAAACGCCTGGTCATGAA
Organism: Chitinophagaceae bacterium; assembly: GCA_016786525.1. Classification (GTDB taxonomy): domain Bacteria; phylum Bacteroidota; class Bacteroidia; order Chitinophagales; family Chitinophagaceae; genus Rurimicrobium. The sequence goes on along the minus strand of JAEUVW010000023.1, from coordinate 5,140 downwards.
TATTGAGCAATTACAAACCCTGGCCTCCTCCTACAAGGCGGTGACGGAAGACATCAAATGGGAAAGCCACCTGTGCTTCAGCGTGGGGGAAAAGATGTTCCTGCTCACCTCGCCGGATGAGATACCGGTGTCGGCCTGCTTCAAGGTCAGCGAAGAAGATTTTGAGGAATTGATTGACCGGGACGGGTTCCGGCAGGCCCCGCACTTTGCCAAGCGCAAATGGATCTATCTCGACGATATCAACAAACTGGGCAGTAAGGAATGGAAAATGTACCTGCAGCGTTCGTATGACAGCGTGGTGGCCAAACTGACCAAAAAGCTGCGGGCAGAGCTGGGTGTGTAATAACAGGACTGATTCTGTTCAGAGACGTCTTCCACTGCCGGAAGACGTTTTTTTATAAACTATCTTTAAGAAAAATTGCCGGCAGATTTAATATTTTTGGAGTAAGCAGGCTATTGCATATCTGACCCCATTAATCGCATCAATCGTGGACTATTATAAAATACTCGGTGTAAACAAAGATGCTTCTGTAGAAGAGATCAAAAAGGCTTACCGCAAACTGGCGCGCAAGTACCATCCGGATCTGAATCCGAATGACAAGGAAGCGGAGCAGAAATTCAAAGAGATCAATGAAGCGAATGAAGTACTGACGAACGCGGACAGCCGCAAAAAGTATGACGAGCATGGCGCCGACTGGAAACATGCCGACGAGATCAATCGTGCCCGTGCGCAGCAAAGACAGCAGTACAGCCAGGGCGGCGGACAGCAGTTCGACCCCTCAGACTTTGGCGGTGGCGACTATTCCGACTTTTTTGAATCGATGTTCGGTGGCAGCGGCGGTTTCCGATCCGGTGGCAGGAATGTGCAGTTCAAAGGGCAGGATTATAACTATGAACTGCAACTGGAGTTGAAAGAGGTGTACCAGACCCATAAGCGGGTGTTGGAAGTGAATGGAAAAAAGCTGCAGCTGACCATACCGGCCGGTGTAGAGAACGGGCAGACCATCAAGCTGAAAGGGCAGGGTGGCGCCGGAGCGAACGGCGGACCTGCAGGCGATGTGTATATCCGGTTCAACATCACAAATTCCGGCCACTTCAAAAGAGATAAGAACGATCTGTATACTACGGTAGAACTGGACTTGTATACCGCCCTGCTGGGCGGGGAAGTCGTTGCCGATACTTTTGACGGTAAAGTAAAGCTCAAAGTGCCGGCAGGAACCCAGGCCGACACGAAGGTAAAATTGAAAGGGAAAGGCTTCCCGGTCTACAAAAAAGAAGGCGAGTTCGGCGATCTGTATGTGACCTACAAGATCAGGATCCCGGTACAACTCAGTGAAAAAGAAAAAGAACTATTTACGGAACTTAGTAAAATCAGATCATAATGGACCTGCAAGAATATGTGTTAGTCAGCCACCTGTGCACACAATATGCAATTGAGCAATCTTTTTTGTACAGCCTGCAAGACAATGGTCTTATTGTCGTGACCACCATTGACCGTGTAGATTACCTGCACCTGGATGAGCTGGGATCCCTGGAGAAAATGATCCGGATCAACAGGGACCTGCATGTAGATGCTGCGGCGCTGGGGGTCATTGCCGGGCTGCTGCAGCAGATCGAAAACCTGCAGAACGAGTTGAATGCGATGCGCAATCACCTGGCTCTGTATGAAGGGGAATAAATAAAGACCTGTAAGGTTTCAAAAACTGAATGCGATCCGTAAAATAAAGACCTGTAAGGTTTCAAAAACCTATGGGTCTGAAAGCAAAGAGGCTACCTGAATTGTTCAGGCAGCCTCTTTTTTGTTGTTGTATAAAGGGTACTTAAAAGACTTGTTGAAAATAATCCCAGGTAGCTTTCAGACCTTCTGCCCGCTCTACTTTAGGCTCCCAGCCCAGCAGGCTTTGCGCTTTGGAGATATCCGGTTTGCGTTGTTTCGGGTCGTCCTGGGGTAGGGGCTCATAAACGATCTTCACCTGGGCGCCGGTTAGTTTCAGCACTTCTTCCGCGAAGTCTTTCAGCGAGATTTCAGACGGGTTGCCGATGTTGACCGGGTAGTGATACTCTGAATGCAGTAAGCGGTAAATACCATCCACCAGGTCGCTGACGTAGCAGAATGAGCGGGTCTGGGAACCATCACCGTACACAGTAATGTCTTTGCCCTGCAAGGCCTGGTTCATGAAGGTCGGCAGCGCACGGCCATCATCCAGGCGCATGCGTGGCCCGTAGGTATTGAAGATGCGGATGATCCGTGTGTCCACACCATGAAAATTGTGGTAAGCCATCGTGATGCTTTCCATAAAGCGTTTCGCCTCGTCATACACGCCGCGTGGCCCGATGGGGTTTACATTGCCCCAGTATTCTTCCACCTGCGGGTGTACCAGGGGGTCACCATACACTTCAGACGTAGAGGCTACCAGTATGCGGGCTCCTTTTGCTTTGGCCAGGCCCAGCAGGTTGTGCGTGCCCAGGGCACCCACTTTCAGCGTCTGGATCGGCATCTTCAGGTAGTCGATCGGGCTGGCCGGTGAAGCGAAGTGCAGGATGTAGTCGATATTGCCTGGCACGTGCACGAACTTGGTCACATCGTGATGGTAGAAGGTAAAGTCGGGGTGGGGGAACAGGTGCTCAATATTACGCAAATGGCCTGTCAGCATGTTGTCCATACCCACTACTTCATAGCCTTCGGCCAGGAAACGGTCGCACAGGTGCGATCCCAGGAAGCCGGCAGCGCCGGTTACTAAAACTCTTTTCTTTGACATTTCGGTAGTATTGTTCAGTTATCGTCTGTATTATCCTATCGTAGCCCGGCCCATACTTTCGTAGTGGAAGCCGAGTTCCTCCATCTTTTCCAGCGTGTATACATTGCGCCCGTCGAAGATCACCGGTTCTTTCAGCGCTTCTTTGATCTTGCTGAAATCGGGATTTCTGAATTCACTCCATTCGGTGACGATCACAAGGGCATCGGCACCTTGAAGTGTATCGTACTGGTTTTCGGCAAACTGCACCTTGCCGCCGTAGAGTGCTTTTACATTCGGCATGGCTTCAGGGTCAAAGGCTTTTACCGAGGCTCCTGCTTCGGTCAGTGCGTCAATCAGGTATAAAGCCGGAGCTTCGCGGATGTCGTCCGTCTCCGGTTTGAAGGCCAGGCCCCATACGGCAAAGGTTTTACCCTGAAGATTATTGTTGTAGTACTTTTTGATCTTGTTGCCGAGGATTTGCTTCTGGCGGTCATTAACTTCCATCACGCTCTTCACGATCTGGAATTCGTAATCGTGCTCATCGGCGGTGCGGGCCAGGGCCTGCACGTCCTTGGGGAAGCAACTGCCGCCATAGCCTACGCCGGGAAACAGGAAGCGCTTGCCGATACGGTTGTCGCTGCCCATGCCCATACGCACCCAGTCTACGTTTGCTCCTGCTCTTTCGCAGAGGTTGGCCATTTCATTCATGAAAGAAATGCGCATGGCCAGGTAAGAGTTGGCGGCGTATTTGGTCATTTCGGAGCTGCGCTCGTCCATGTAATAAATAGGGTTACCCTGGCGGACAAAGGGCTGGTAGAGCTCGTCCATCAGTTTCTTTGCCTTATCCGAGGAGGTGCCGATCACCACGCGGTCCGGCTTCAGGAAGTCTTCCACTGCCACACCTTCGCGCAGGAATTCAGGATTGCTGACCACGTCAAACAGGGACGGGTCCAGGTGCTCACGCATCACGGCCGCGGTCTTCTCGGCTGTTCCCACCGGTACCGTGCTTTTGTTGACGATGACTTTGTAGGAGCTGATGATTTTGCTCAGGTCTTTGGCTACGCCGAGCACATATTGCAGGTCTGCTGCGCCATCTTTTCCCGGAGGGGTAGGCAGGGCCAGGAAAATGATCTGGGCGTCCTTGATGCCCTCTGCCAGGGAGGTGGTAAAGGTGATTCGTTTCTCTTTGATATTGCGTTGCAGCAATACCTCCAGGCCCGGCTCATAAATGGGGGTTTCGCCCTGGCGCAGTTTGTTGATCTTATTTTCGTTGATGTCGATACAAACTACGTTGTTGCCGGTCTCGGCAAAGCAGGTGCCGCTGACTAAACCTACGTATCCTGTACCTATGATTGCTATATTCATTGGAGTGGTCTCTGAAAAATGTGGTGCAAAAGTAGCAAAAGCAGGGTGTTATTTGCTATTTGTATCCTTTTTTTACCCTTTTTAGGAAAGGAGCCTGCTTAGGATTCATCGTCGTCTACAAGCACAATTTCCAGGCCGGTAAATTTCCGCGTAGCTGTATTGAATTTGTCGCCGTTGGAAAGCATATGCACCACAATGTTTTCTATAGAAATCGGGTGCCCGAAGCGCACATCGGCTATGTTGTTGTACTCAATGAATTTCCCGTCGATGATGACCACGCTGCCGGAGCCGATCACCTGCAGTTCGGTGCCGTGGCGTACAATGACGCCGGTATCTTCACCCAGGCCGATGCCCAGTGCGCCCGGCTGGGCTGCTACGGCCTGCGCCAGGCGGTTGAAACGGCCGCGTTTGTCGAAATGGGAGTCGATGACCACGTCGTGCATAAAACCCAAGCCGGTCGTGATTTTGACCTCTCCCTTCAGGTGTGCCTTATCGGCATTGCCTTCGTAGATCATGGTGTTGCTCATGGCCATGGCCCCTGCGCTGGTGCCGGCGATCACAAAGTGTTCATCGTTGTATTTTTGCCGGATCAGGGAAAGGAGCTCTGTGCCCCCGAAAATCGAGGAAAGCCTGAGTTGGTTGCCCCCGCTGAACATCACGCAGTTGCAGTTTTTAATACGCTCGATAAATTCCGGTTTCATCGCGTCTTCCCGGTTGCGGATACGCAGGTGATTCACATTCGAGCAGTCTAGTTTTTCAAATGCGGTTTTGTAGTTCTCGGCGACTTCGTCCGGTATCATGGATGCCGTGGTGATGACCTCCACCACAGGTTCTTCGTGTGGTTTGATCAGAGAAACAATATTTTTGAGGATTCCCAGCTCAAAGAAAGCCAGCCTGTTCCTGTCTATAATCCCTTTTTCAAGGTCGGTGCCTTTGTCTTCGGCACCGCCAACGGATACCAGGAAACCTTTTGGATTCATGCAGCGTAAAACATTTGGTAAGAGTGGTCAAAGTTAGGCGTTTTGCCTTTAGGGCTC
>JAEUVW010000337.1 GCA_016786525.1 Chitinophagaceae bacterium | reverse complement strand
GGTGGGAGAACCTGCTATGCTGCTCCATTTGTAGCGCATGCCCGGCTCTATTACCGTCTGCATCTGCCAGGGGGCTCCACCGGGGATACAGTATTTACCGTCTTTACCGCCATTGACTGCAGGCAAAACAACGATCTTGATCACATGATAGGTCTCCTGTACCAGCGGAAGACCGTTCGTACAGGTAGAGTCGGCAAAACGAAGCCGTACGATATGCGTACCCACATCGCCTTTGCCGGGCGTCCAGTAAAAACGGCCTACGACATGGCTGGTGCCATCGCCTTCGGTCGTATAGGTAGCGCCCGTAAGGCCGCCCAGGTCCCAGCGGGCAAACACTTTGGCGATCAGCACCGCGCGCGATTTCGCACCCGCATCAAAGCTGATCTCCGTGCCGGGGCAAGCATACACTGTCCGAGTCACCGTGTCGATATAGCCACCCACAGGGTTCTTCGGCGTATCGACATCCGGGGGAGGCGCCACACAACCCAGTACCGCCACCTGGACGTCGCGGGTCGTGAAGCCCATCAGCTCACGCGTGACCCGGTCATAGTCATAAGTCTGGAACGCCAGTACGAAACGACCCGCTACCGTAGGCTGGAAAGTCGCTGTAGCGGTGTTTGGGTCAAGCGTATAAGGATAGGAAGGATCGCTCGCGATTGGAGACGTTAACGTATAAGTTAAGGTAGGGTCAGAGATATCAGTGATATAGTTTGCATAATTGTAAGGTGTGGGACCGTCGAATCTCGGGTTCATATTGGCCGACACCATACTGTCGTAATCCGGGTCTATAGGGGCATTGGGAAAGGCCACCCTGGAGTTCAGGCACACATAGGGGATGGGGTCAATGGAATAGCGGGGCGTATTCACACGCGCTTTCTTCGAGTTGTTGATCATCGCATCAACATACAGGTTGCCGGGGCCGATATTCCGGATAATGTTATTGCGCGCACTTTGCCTCCAGGAGAATACCCAGTCCGGGCAAGGGCCGGGCAGGTCTACCACCAGCACCCAGGTATGGCGGATAAAGGCCGGGTAGTCCGTAACCCCGGTATCGGGGCGGCAGGAGCTGATGGCCTTAAAGGTATCACACAGTTTGTCCAGCGTATCAATGGTTACCGGGCCCATATCGCGGAAACCACCGGGCAGGCAACCTGAAATGGATTCCCATTCCAGCCTTGCAGTAAGGCCCAGCGGAATACCGCCTTCGCAGGCCTTGTACACATTCAGGGTAACCCTGTAGCTGTAAGGAGTGGCGCCGGTTGGTACATAGTCTACGTGCATGTCTGCGGCCGCAAGGTGATTGGCCCGCGCCGGCGCACAATAGAGCAGGACCAGGAACAGGCCGATCAGGAACTTCTGCAATTGGTAATAGTGATTCATAGTGTTTGGTTTTTTTGAGGGTTGGGACAGGATACAGGTTATGCTCAGGTGAAAGTTGCCCTGTAGTTTATCTACCGGCACTGTACAAGTGGATAAAAATGAATGTGTATAATTTTAATGAACAATATTTTTAAGTAAAATTGATTATATCTTCACCAATTATTTGATTGACAATGGTGTAGGCAATAACGGACAGACGTAGCGATAAGGCCCGATGGTTGGGTTTCTTCAGATGTTTTTGACGAATGACCAAAGGCGTTTATCAATCCTTTCGTTTGCATCATTTGGATTTTCTTACTTTACCCTACCTTACTCCTTTTTTACCATGACCCGCACCGAAAAAATCATCCGCAAAATAGCCGGCAGTTTCCTGCTGCGGAACCTGATCATTTTTATGCTGCTGCTCAGCTCCAATACGGGCATTCCGCTGGCTTTGGGGCAGCTGACGCCTAAGATGATGCTGATAGAGGCCATACTGCTGACGAACAGCTATGGTTCATTCCTGCTGCATAATCTTGTCTTGTACCATTACCTGCTGAAGCCCGGGCGGTATATTCTCTATGCGCTTTCGGTCATTGCCCTGCTGATGATCAGCAGCCAGTTGTACAGCGGCATGAAATTGCTGCTGTATCATGAAGAGAGCCACTATCCCTGGCAAAAGTGGGTCGCGATGTATTGGGTGGAGCTGATCTATTACTGGGCGGCGCTTTGTGTGTACCTGGCTTATATCTACTATCGCGACAGGGAGCGCTTATTCCAGGTGGAACAAGAGAAAAAAGAACTGGAATTGCGCCAGTTGAACGAGCAATTGAACCCTCATTTCCTGTTCAATGCCCTGAACAATATTTACAGTCACCTGCTCACACAGTCAGCGTCGGGAAAAGAGCTGATCCTGAAGCTGAGCGAGCTGATGCGGTATGTGCTGGACAGCAGCAAGAAATCGCAGGTTGCCCTGGAGGAGGAAATCGGGTTTATAGAGCATTATATTGCTTTTGAAAAGGAGCGCCTGGGCCAGCGATGCACGGTAGTGTACACCAGGGATATCAGCTCTGAGGAAGCCTGCATCATACCGCTGATCCTTTTTTCTTTTGTCGAAAATGCATTCAAGCATGGTACTGCTACGATGAAGGCGACGGAAATACAGATCGCAGTCAATGCCGATAAAGATTACCTGCATATTTTTGTGTGCAATACCATACACAAAAGCGGCAATGCTTCCACGCATACGGGACTTGAAAACACCCGCCGCCGCCTGGAATTGCTGTATCCCGGTCAGTACGATCTGGATATCCGCAATGAAGCCGGTACCTATTCTGTAAACCTTAAACTTTTTGACCTGAAATGTCCCTCCGCTGCCTGATCGCTGACGATGAACCCGGTTCCCACCTGGTATTGAAACGGTATCTGGAAGAACTTCCTTTTACCGAATTTGCCGGAAGTTGTTACAATGCCATACAGGTATACCAATTCCTGAAAAACAATAAAGCCGACATCCTGCTGCTGGATATCAATATGCCCGAAATCGACGGTTTCGCGCTGCTGGATATGCTTTCAGCTCCTCCTGCAGTGATCATTACCACGGCATATTCCGATTATGCGATCAAAAGCTATGAATATGACGCAGTCGATTACCTGCATAAACCGATCCGCTTTGAACGTTTCGTCAAGGCTATAGAAAAAGCATCCCGTCGCCTGAATATGCAGGATCTGCAGCTCCCTGTGTCTTCGCTGGAGGTTCGGGTAGACGGGCGCCTGGTCTCTCTTTCGCCGGAAGATATTTTCTTCGTGCAGAGTATGGGCAACTATGTAAAAATTGTGTGCCGGCAGAAAACGTACATCACTGCACTGACGACAAAAGAGCTGGAACACCGTTTGCCCACACCGCAGTTCATCCGCATCCACAAATCCTTTATCGTCAATACGGCGCACATCCGCGAGGTAAATGCGGCACAGGTGGTATTGGAGAACGAAGTCCTGCCTGTTGGGAAAACCTTCAAAAAGTACCTGGAGCGCTTCCTGAACAAATAGGGGAATTAATCGCCGATCTGGTATTTGGCCATTTTATAGTAAAGCGTGGTGCGGTCGATGTTCAATAGTTTGGCCGCTTTGGATTTGTTGTACCGGACTTCTTTCAGTGTTTTCTCGATCAGCAGGCGTTCCATATTCTCCTGTTGCGCTTTCAGATCGGCTTCCTGCCTGCCGGTCTGCTGCACCTGCTCTACGGAAAGCTCCATTTCTTCAGGCAGCTCTTCGGTGGTGATGAGTGGGCCCGTGGCCAGTAACACGCCGCGTTTGATCATGTTCTTCAGCTCCCGGATATTGCCCGGCCAGTTGTAGCTGTCGAATAGCTTTTGTACATCCGGGGAAATGCCGCTTACCTGTTTGTTCAGTTCCTGGTTGGCCCGGAGGATAAAGAAGCGGACGAACTCATGCAGGTCTTCCCGGCGTTCGGCCAGTGAGGGCAGTTTTATTTTGAATTCATTGATCCGGTGGTACAGGTCTTCCCGGAACATGTTTTTTCGTGTGGCTTCGCGGAAGTCTTCATTGCTGGCGGTAATGATGCGTACATCAAAAGGAATAGGGGTATTGCTGCCCACAGGGGTGATGACACGTTCCTGCAAG
>JAEUVW010000313.1 GCA_016786525.1 Chitinophagaceae bacterium | reverse complement strand
AAATACCCAGTTGCAGGTCGAAGGGCAGGGGTTCGTTGTTGTATTTGCCACTGGTGTACTGTTTCACCATCACGCCCATATTTTTGGCTGTGGCGCCAATGGTCAGGAAATTGGCCGTATCCTGGTACACAATGCCCACATCAGCCAGTACTGCCGTGGCACTGACGTCTGCCAGTTTGCTCTGGGCCATTTTTACCGTGGCACCATAGCGCCAGCGCTCTTTATATTGCCGGGATGCCGCCAGCGAAACCGCAAAATCAGCCGCATTAAAGGTGCCATTTTCGTTACCGCGGGCATCTGTCTGGGTAAAAGAGCCGTAGTTCAGGTATTGCACGCCTAGGGCGAAAGCGGTATTGAGCTTAGGCAGGTAATAGCCATACGCCAGGTTGGCATTGCTGATGCCGGAGTAAAAACTATTGTAATTGAGAGACAATTGGTTATGCAGTTCCGGCCGCATCAGCGCGGGGTTTTGCATGGCCAGGGATATATCGTTAGCCGGGTGAGCCACCGTCATGCCTCCCAGGGCCGTAACATGGGGAGAATTGGGCAGGCGCAGGTATTCAAAGGCAAACTGGGCACCGTTCACCTGCGCCTTTGCGCCGAGGCACAAAAGCACAAGTGTTACGGAAAGAGATAATTTTCTGCAATTCATAGTGTTAGAAACGCCGGCGGGGGATCAAATATTGTTTACCTGGGTACGATTATTGACCATTCAGGCGGTTCAGGTCTTCGATCAGCAAATGGCTGACACCGGTATTGGAGAAGCCCCCGTCGTGGAACAGGTTCTGCATCGTCACCATACGGGTATAGTCGCTGAACAGGGAAATACAGTATTGTGCACACTGGTCTGCATCGGCATTACCCAGGGGCGACAGTTTTTCTGCATAATCAATAAAGGCGTTGAAGCCGGAAACCCCGCTGCCCGCTGTCGTAACGGTCGGCGACTGGGAGATCGTGTTCACGCGTACTTTCTTCGCAAAGCCATACTGGTAGCCAAAGCTGCGCGCGATGCTTTCCAATACGGATTTGGCATCAGCCATATCGTTGTAGCCCGGGAAGGTCCTTTGTGCAGCGATGTAGGAAAGCGCCACTACAGAACCCCATTCGTTGATCGCATCCAGTTTTTTAGCCGTTTGCAGCACTTTGTGGAAGGAAAGCGCCGAGATATCCAGGGTTTTCAGGAAATTGTCATAGTTGGTATCGTCGTAAGGGATGGATTTGCGCACATTGGGCGACATGCCGATGGAGTGCAGGATAAAATCAAATTTTCCGCCCAGGGCTTCCATACCTTTCGTCATCAGGTTTTCAAGGTCCGCAACGGACGTGGCATCTGCAGCGATCACCGGGGCATTGTTGCATTGTGCAGCCAGCTCATTGATCTTGCCCATACGCAAGGCGATCGGGGCATTCGTGAGCACGATCTGCGCTCCTTCTGCTACTGCATTGAGTGCCACTTTCCAGGCGATAGAACGCTCGTCCAAAGCGCCGAATATGATTCCTTTCTTTCCTTGTAGTAATTGATGTGCCATTGATTGTGTTTAGTTTAGTTTTCGGAGCGTAAAAGTAAGGATGATTTGCGACTTACGACTGATTGAGCAGCATCATACTCTTTGCCGCAATCCTGGCCGGGCCTAAGCAGCTTGGCATTTTAATTATTACAAACATTGATCAAATGTTTTAAAATAGCAAAGGCTGTTACCGGTCGCTTTCTGCAAGGGTTACACTTTGCCAGCCTCAGGAGGGTTCCTGCGCAACAGTAATTCCTATCGGATGCAAACCGGGATCAGCAGGCCGGGCAGCTCCTAAAGGCTGAAAGTCATACCATAACGCTATTTCTGTTTTTATTTAACGATTAGGAACATTATTAGTCGTACCTTTGCGCCCTAATTTCAAGTTCTTAATATAATGAATTTATTCTCTGACTTCCCCATGCGGGAAGAACTGACACGTGCAGTAACGGATATGGGTTTCGAATCTCCCACACCCATCCAACAAAAAGTAATCCCGATCCTTTTAGATCAACCTTCTGATATCATAGGCCTGGCTCAGACCGGCACCGGTAAAACAGCAGCTTTCGGACTTCCACTATTGCACTACATTGACACTAGCGTGAAGCACGTACAGGCCCTGGTTTTAAGCCCCACACGCGAGTTATGTATGCAAATTCAAAGCGAATTTGACAAGTACGGACAACACATCGACGGATTTCACTCCGTAGCGGTATACGGCGGTGTGCCCATAGGCGGACAGATCCGCGAGATCAAATCGAAGCCTCAGGTCATCGTAGCCACACCCGGCCGCCTCATCGACCTGCTGGAGCGTAAGGCGCTGAACCTCGACGAAGTGCGCTATGTCGTGCTCGACGAAGCAGATGAAATGCTGAACATGGGCTTCCGCGAAGACATCGACATCATCCTGAAGACGACACCCGCCCGCGAATTTACCTGGCTGTTTTCGGCCACAATGAGCAACGAGGTGCGCGGCATCGCCAAACGCTTCATGAAGGAATGGAAAGAACTGTCGGTAACGGTGGCGAATACGACCAACGAAAACATCGACCACCAGTACTATGTAACGAATCACCACAACCGTTTCGAAACCCTGCAGCGCCTGCTGGATTTCGCACCGGGTATTTACGGCATCATCTTCACCCGCACCAAACAGGACTGCCAGGAGATCGCCGAAAAACTGATGAAGCAGGGTTACCACGTCAGCCCCCTGCATGGCGACATGGACCAGAAAATGCGCAGCAAGGTGATGGAGCGTTTCAAGAATCGTACCCTGCAGGCCATTGTGGCCACCGATGTAGCAGCGCGTGGTATCGATGTCAATGACATCACGCACGTGATCAACTACGAGCTGCCCGATGACCCCGAGGTGTACACCCACCGCAGCGGCCGTACGGCACGTGCGGGTAAATCAGGCATCTGTATGTCGATTGTCACCCCGCGCGAGATCTCGAACATCCGCAATATCGAGCGCATTGTCAAACAAAAATTCAACAAGACCGATATCCCGGACGGCGGCGATGTGATCCGCAAGAAACTGTTCTTTTACCTGGAGCAGATCGAAACGGCCCTACCCAAAGATGATTTTGCCGATACCTACCAGCAGATGATCCACGAGCGCTTCGAGGACATGGAAAAAGACGAGCTGATCCGCAGGCTGATCTGGCTGCAGCTGAAAGATACCATCGACAGCTACAGCGAAAGCAACGACCTGAACGCCGGCTTCGGCGCAGGCAAAGAGCGTGGAAGCGCCCAGGCCGGAAGCGGCTGGAAACGTTTCTTCATCAACCTGGGAGAAAAAGACGGCCTGAATACCGAAAAGCTCATCAACTTCATCCACGAAAGCACCGATGTGGAGAAAAACATGATCGAGCGTGTAACGGTACGCGACATGAGCAGCTTCTTCAATGTACGCGCCGATGCTGCCGATTACATCCAGACTTCCCTGTCCAGCAAAAAATACCAGTCGCGCAAAGTGCGGGTAGAAGACGCTGAACAAAGCCGTGGACCACGCCAGGGCGGCGGCGGATACCGGGGCGGTGGCTCATCGTATGGCAATCGCAGCGGAGAATCACGCTCTTATGGCGGTGGCCGCAGCAACGACAATACACGCCGCTACAGCGAAAAACCGGAATTCAAACGCAAAGACGCTACAGAAAGGGGTGGATACTTTAAGTACAAAAAATAAAAAAACACCTGATTGATACAAACGCCTGCTCACAGAAAATGAGCAGGCGTTTTTTTATAGTTGCACTATTAAAGACGTTAAGGGAATTAAGTTTAGCCATCCCACACAAGTTCAGTTTTTTTTAGTTCAGATGCATTAGGTTACCGTGTTTGAACTGGATTTATTTGAACAGCTCTTCGATGCTGAGCGGCCGCTGCTCCTCCAGCCACTGGAAACGGCTCAGTTTCATCGCGTCGATGTTCATTTTGCTGAAAGGGGTCATCGTGGTTTTCACTTCCTGCTCCAACAGCAGTTTCTCTATATCTCCATGGGCAAAGAAGACCGTCATCTTTTCGCTTTTGGACTGGCTGCCCCCTATATAAGCACCGCTTTCGTCTGTGGGATAATAAATACTTTCCGCTTCAGGCTTTACAATCGCATGATCCAGCTCTTCATTCACCAGGTACGCGATGAGGGTACGCCCCTGCACCTGGCTGAACAGGTTAGCCTTTTCCGGTCCCGTACGCGATACGATCAGCGCTTCGTTGGGTACGACTACTTTGTCGACTTTGCCATTCTTCAGGAAGGCAATTACCGTATCGCCGGTGATCTGGCTTTTCCTGCTCCACAAAATGGGGGTCTTCATCATCAGGATCACAGAATCTCTGCCATTAAACGACACACTGTCGCATTTGCCCTGCAGTGAATCTGAAAACATCTTCACATGATGAAAGCCGGAGTAGTATCGGGGGCTGGTGGTATCGGGGACCAGCACCACGCTGTCGCGCAGTACGCCAACGCTATCTGCAGGAGGCACCATCTTTTTTGTTTGCTTCCCGGAAGGCTTCAGAATGGCCCTGCCTGCGGCTGGCCTGATTTTTTCTTTCTTCATCACCAGGTGCGCTCCATAAAAGGTATCGGCCCGGGTAAACAGGCTGTCATTCCCCTGTACCCGTTTCATCACCGGCTTGTCTACAGCGAGTATAGTCTTTGCCTTATCGTTGTAAAAAGCTTTGCCGCAGTACAGGGTCGCATGCTGGGCCGTATCGATCACAATAACATTACCCGCGGCGTCGCCCAGGCCCGTTTGCTTATTGTAATTGAGGGTATCACCTTCTATATACTGCTCCTCGTTCAGCACCGAAGAACGCGAGTTGAAATGGGCTACCTGGTTTTTTGAATCGTAATTGCCCGAAGCGGTATGGAGCACAGAGTTTTCATTCGTGACCACCGAGCTGTCGAAGAAACGCATCAGCTTGGTTTCCGTATTGTAGCCCAGGTCTTTGCTTTCGATATTGTAAGCCGTATCAGTCACAAATACATCGTCTGTAAAACGCGATTCTTTCAGGTTGGCGTTGTAAGTGCCTAAAGTGCTGGACACCGTGGTGCTGCCGGACTGCAGGGTTCCTCCCTGGTAGTAATTACCGATCTTGGTTGTCAGAAAATAATCCAGCTCCTCCGTCCATAAATTGTCGGCCCCGTTGGTCAGGGACACATCCCCCCGCATATAGGCTTTCTTTGTATTGCCCTGGTAATTCAGGTAGTCGCTCATGGCCGTCGTGCCGTTTTCCTGCACAATCTTTACGTTGCCATAAGCCGTCAGGTTGTTGCGCTCCTGGTCCAGCAGGGCTGTATCGCAAAACAGCAGATCCGTTCCATGCCGGAATTGTACATCGCCGATAAACTTGTAGTAGCTGAAGGAATCTGTTTTATAGGATTCAAAAGTCTTGTTGTTGACAATAGTGATCGGCACTTTGCCGCTGCTGTCTTTTTTCACCTGTGCACGCAACGCATCGCTGCAGAACAGGAACAGGGCTGCCAAGAGGCAGGCAACACGATAGCGCGACAAAAGAAAAAGATACAAAACGGTATGCAGTGATGGTAAAAATTAGTCTTTGGGCGCCCGGCCGAACAAGCGGATATTGATATAGCGGGAAGGGTGCTTTTTCAGGTCATCGAGCAGGCGGTCCAGGGAAGCCATGCTGGTGCTCAGGTTATTGTACAATTGCTTGTCGTTGGCCATCAGGCCCAGGCTGCCTTCTCCCCTGTTGATCTTACCCATCATGATCTGTGTTTCATCCAGGGTCAGCTGCAGCTTGTTCACCATCTTGTCGAGTTCGGCCTTGCTGATCTTGTCCGTAGTGATGCGCAGGTTGTTCATCACCGCATCAATGTTTTTACTGTTGTTGGCTACATTGGCGGTAATGCTGTTGGCGTTGCGGATGATACCGGCCAGCTGCGCACTTTCATTGTTCAGGCTGGAAGACAGGGACGCAAAATTCTTCATCGTGGATTCCATGGAGGCTACACTTTGCTGCAGGTTGATACGGGTCTCGTCGTTAAAGATCGCCTGTATAGACTGCATGATGGAGTCCAGGCGGAACATCACACTATTCGCATTGGTGAGCACAGGATCCAGCTGTGCTGTTACTTTATCAAGAGGGCCCAATTCCACTACGGCGGGGATCACCGCATCTTTTTCCAGCATTGTGGTGCCGTTGCCCAGATCCAGGCGCAGCACTTTGCCGCCCATCAGGTCCGGTGAAATCAGCGCCGCAGTCGTACCCTGCGGCAGCTTGATGTCTTTGTCAACTGCGATCACCACTTTTACTTTCTCTTTACCCTGCAACTGGATTTCGCTGACATTGCCGACTACGGTACCC
>JAEUVW010000300.1 GCA_016786525.1 Chitinophagaceae bacterium | reverse complement strand
CAAAAAACTCTTCGCGCGTGTTGACGTGCAAAGCCTGCAGTGCTGCGGGGTCTTGGAAGAAGTCAAGCACTTCCTTGATATGGTGTACCCCATACACATCCAGGTTATTGACCAGGGCGGCTTCCCGCGCATTGGCCCTGGGCAGGATCATGCCCTTAAAACCTTCTTTGCGGGCCTGTATGGCCATAGGCAATGCGCCTTTTATCGGTTGCAGCGAACCATCCAGCGACAGTTCGCCCATGATAATATAATTGCCGATCCGGCCGGCATCTATCTGCCGGGAGGCAGCCAGCATACCTATGGCAATAGGCAGGTCGTATGCCGATCCGGCCTTGCGGATATCTGCAGGTGCCATATTGACCAGCACTTTGGTGCGTGGCCGGTCAAAACCGTTGTTTTTGATGGCTGAAATAATGCGTTCGAGACTCTCTTTGACCGCATTGTCCGGCAGACCTACAATAAAGTACCCGGTCTGGCCCCCGGCGGAAGCGTCAACTTCTATAGTGATGGTGATGGCTTCCACACCCTGTACCGCGCTCCCGAAAACTTTGACCAACATACCGATTCATCTATTAAATATTTGCAATGTTATTACACGTTCACATAAAAACAAAATACTTCTTTGGGTCCGTGTACCCCGGTTACCAGTGTTTTTTCTATGTCGGCCGTGCGGCTGGGGCCCGTTTGCAGGCTGATCATGGAAGCCTGATCAGCGCCATATTTTTGCGCTACAAGATGGAAGGCGTCTTTAATATCGGTAACCAGGTCCTTTTTATAGGCCACCACGATATGTACAGGATAAAATACCGGGCTTACACGACCCAGGTGCTGCCTGCTGCTGATCAGGAAAGAACCCGTGCGGGCCACCAGCGCTTCGCAGCTGGTGATGCAGGCGTCGGCCGTTTCATCGGAGTTGTCGGCAGCCTGTACAAAGCCGAGTTTATTGTTGTGGCAGGTTTTCAGCAGTGATTCATCAGAGCAAAAGAGCTTGCTCCAGTCGCGCCCTTCATAGAGGTAAGTAATATTCTCCAGCAATTCCTGCTCATTCTGGCAATAAACATATTTTCCGCCCAGGGCAGTAAAATGCTGCGCAAAAAGTTCGTCGGGCTCCAGGCCTTCCTGCACATAGGCTTGTTCCGGGTTCCAGTTTTCTGCTTCGGGAAAGGGTATGGCCAGCGCATCTTTTTGTAGGGCTTTCCGTATCCTTGATAAAATCTGTTCTTTTGCCTGGGAGCCTTGCATCGTACGTACCGTTTTTAAGAAACGGTAAAGTTAGGGTTTACTGCGGATCAGACTTCGACCCAGCCCTGTTTAATAGCAAACATCACCAGCCCGATCCTGTTCTTCACATCCAGTTTCTGAAACAGGGCATCGCGGTAACCGTCGATCGTTTTCGGGCTTACATACATGGCTTCGGCAATTTCCTTGTAGGTCATTTCCGTGCAGACCAGGCGTATAAACTCCAGTTCCTTTTCTTTCATTTCGATCGGCTTTACGGCCGACCTTTTATCGCCCAGGTTCAGCAATAGTTTGGAGGTCACCAGGTCCGTATAATAAAAGCCTTTTTTGATCACTTCATCCAGGGCTATCAGCAGCTCGTCGCTGTCAATATCTTTGATCAGGTAGCCCTTTGCACCGAGGCGCAGCATCTTAATGATCGACTCGTCATCGTCATTCATGGTCAGCGCGACAAAGGGCAGTTCGGGGTGTTGCTCCTGCAGCCAGGCAGCAGTCTCGAAACCATTCATGATCGGCATATTGATGTCGAGCAGTACGAGGTCCGGTACGTTCTTCCTGCTGCTGAACTTATGGACCAGCTCTCTGCCGTTCCTTACTTCATACAGGACCTTAAACTGCGGCATACCATTGATCAGTCCGGCTATGGCTTCCGATACGATCTGGTGATCATCTACAATGGCAATACTATATTGTGTCATTTTTTCTGGGTTTGAGTTGTAATGTCAGTGTTGTTCCTTTCCCCGGGTTGGTTTGTAACTGATGGCTGGCCCCGATCATCCGGGCCCGGTTTTCTATATTGTTCAGGCCGCTGCCTTTGATGATCTTTCCTTCGTCAAAGCCCTTGCCGTCATCTTTCAGCATAAAAGTAAATAGTTCGGGGTGATAATGCAGCTCGAAATACAGGTTTTCGCAGCCCGAATATTTCAGGGCATTGGACACGAACTCCTGCATGATCCTGAAGCAAATGACCTCGTACTCTGCATCGAGCCGGTACGCTTCTCCGTAGAGTTTCAGATGCGTATTGATCACCCCGGTTTTCCGGATCAGGTTCATCTCCTGCTCCACCAGTTCTGTAAGCGGGGCGTCCCGTTCATAGCCGCCCCTGACCAGTGATTTGGAAAGCTTGCGCAATTCGTCCAGCGCATTGCCGGTAATGGCCGTGATGTCCTGCAGTTTTTCGCTTTCTATGCTTTTGGAAAGGCTCTTCAGGTGTATGCGCGCCACGGTCAGCAGCTGGCCTATATTATCATGCAGTTCACGCCCCACATGTTGCAGGGTTTGGTCTTTGATTTCGATCTTGGCGGCAAAGAGCTCCTTTTCATATTGCTCTTTCAGCCGGTATTGCTCCTTCAGGTTCTTGTTCTTGGTATAAATGAAAAACACCAGAAACAAGACCAGCCCTATACTGACCAGCAAAATGGTAATGCTCGCAGAGAAAATGAGAAAGGTTATTTCTTTGTCGTCCATAAGATACCGAAGGAATAAAGGCTGTAAAAAATAGTGCTGACAATGAGCTTCAGGTTGAAGATAAACATGATCTTGTCCACACTGGTGTTATTCTGAAGAAAGTAATTGAACAGCGTCATCACCGGCATCTCGTTGGCATAAAAGATAAAAAGGCCGATGCTGATGTAAAACAGGTAGCTCTTGTAGAAGCTTTGCTCCTGCATATTCTTGATCCCTTCGTAAAAATAAAGCTGTATGGCAACGAGTATAAAAATACCGCCGGTAACCAGGGAATAGGTGGGGAACATCTGGTCCAGCGGCTGCCAGATCAGTGTGGCACAAACGGCAACCAGGATGTAGATGATGATCATCACCTTGATGGTCCGTTTCAGGAAAAGGCCCCTGACGGAAAAGTGATACACGAGCAGGAACAGTAAAATCTCGATCAGCATTTCCACATTCTGCACAATAAAAATATTGTGGAAGGCAGGAAATACACTTTTGAATTTTCCCAGCGTCTCCGTGATGAAAATCATACTCATCAGGAGCAATAAGATAAATGATACTACCGACTGGCGCCTGGTATAAAAAAGTATTGTAGCGAGATACGCCAGTAACTCGCTACAATAGCTGATGTTGTGTAATAACTGTTCCGTATTCATTTATAGTGGTGATGTTGCATCTGCTGCTTCAAGCAGGGTAGCCGTAATACAGCCTCTCATCGGGGGACATATTTCGTTATGGTTCTCTATGGGTGATGTTGCTCCGCAATTGTCCGGCATATAGACCAGGTTGCCTGCGGAGTTCAGCGCCGCAACATCCAGCGTAGTAGCCGGAGCATGGCCGGTGCTGTAATAGTCTCTCCTGCCCCCGTCGCGCACATTGGCGCCGACCACGGGTACCAGAGCAATGGAATGGCAACCGGCATATTTATCAAATACATTGTCGGTAGGATGCGCCATCAGGTACTCTTCGGTTTTCTTTTCGCCCGGGTAGTTGATATAGTACATCCGGATAGAAGCCAGGTTCAACCCATCTTTTTTGGCGCTTTGTTTGGCATAAGCAATAAAGTTTTCCAGCTGCTCGATGCTGATCTCCATAAATCGCGCATCATACTTTCCTGCACGCGGGTCTGAGGTTTTTGTCCAGACCTGGGTCTTGTAATTCTTGATCAGCTGCACCAGCATTTCGGGTGGCACACCGCAGAATTGTTTGGTCACTGTAGTAGTATCCGGGCCATTATTACCGGGATTATTTGGCCCTTCGCAGGAAAAGAGGCCGAGTGTAAATGCGGTAAACAATCCTAAAACAGCTTTTGTCATGACTTTCATTTGTAGTAAAATTTTAAGGGGTTTGAAATGAATAATTTTTTTGATTTGACAAATGTATCCTGTAAATGGTAATGACGAAGCATCCTTATATAAAAAGATTATGCCTGCGATACCCGTATATCCTGTAAAGCACACCGGTACTGTATTCCGGCCCTGGGTGCTTTAGGGCGGGCTTAATGGATACTCGGAAAAACAGGAAAAACACCCTTTTATAAAACCTTGTTTTCCCCGTACAAAAAACAGTCGTTCGCCTCTTGTCCGGCTTTCAGCGGCTTTCCACCTTTGTATTCGCAAGCACAGGAAAATGGAAACGAATTCCTGTGTGCGGCAAAAGGCCGTTCCGGACCGGGCTTTATGCCTTACCCCAAAAACCAAAACAACAAACCAAGCCGACCGTCTAACCAATAGACCGTATTTTTTTAACCAATCGGGGAATCCTGAAAACCCGTAAACAGAGTAGGGAATAACCAATAAAACGTATAAAATGTTACAGTTATCGGACAAAGAATTAAAAGTGCACCTCGACAGCAGGAGCAATGCACCCAGGCTGCTTGCCGAAAATGCAAACTACTTCGGCACACTGGCCAACAGTAAACTAAAGGCCATTTTACCACTCAAGTACAATACCGGTTTTGAAGAACTGGGGTGTATCGGTTACCAGCCCGTGATGGAAGAGCTGACAGCGACGGTCAAAATCTCCCGCAGCAGCGGCTATGGTGGCAACCTTTGCAGTAAGGGCTCAATGGAGTATGTACGCTTCTTCCTGGACTATGGCGATGGGGCCGGCTGGAAAGACATGGGTATGGCTGCCGTAAATGTACACGACATCCCGGACAGCAAAGATTGCAATGGAGCACTGGAAAAGCCGATCAGCTACACCCTGCGCCTGAAGATCGACCCTAAAAATATGCTGTGCAGTAAAGCCAACCTGCCTAAACTGCGCGCCGTATTGTCCTGGAATGTACCGCTGTTGCCCAATCAGCCCAACCAGGCCGTTGCCTGGGGCGATATGAAGGAAGCATCCATACAGATCGCTCCCCTGGTGTTGCTGACCCCGACCTTCCCGATCGAGAAGATCGGTCCCCTGCTGACCAAAGCGATCCAAAACCCCACGGTAAGCCTGGCCAGCCTCGCTGCAGGTTCCGTTGCAGACAAAGCCAAGCTGAAAGCCGCCCAGGATGCCGTGCTGGCGCCCAAAGTGGAACTTGCGGAGCTCAGTAAACTGTATGCAACAGAAAAAGTAAAAATAGAGCCTGAGCGGATTGGTGCTAAAATCCTGCACGAAGCCGTATACGCACAGAATCCCGCCATCATGGCCCAAAACCAGAACATTTTTCTCAGCGCCAACCTGGACTGGGCCGCCAGCCTGAAGAAATTCCTTTCGCTGAAGGGAAATGTAAGCTATGAAGAACTGTATTGCGTCGGACTCGATTACCACAAGGAAGCCCTGGTGGCCTCGCTGCGGGTCAAAAAGCCTTCAGGCTACTCCGGAAGCCTGTGCACCAACGGCAGCAAGGAATATGTAGGGTTCTGGATACAAACGGACGTAGATTGTACCTGGAAGTATGTCGGTACGGCTTTTGTGAACGTTTACGATATTGCTGTACCGGCAGACGGCCTGGCATACTCCGTTATCCTGCCGGTGGACCTCTCCAGCTACCGGAATCCCTGCGGAAAACCGACG
>JAEUVW010000293.1 GCA_016786525.1 Chitinophagaceae bacterium | reverse complement strand
ATGAGGCCCATACGGTGTTCCGGTTTGCAGAAAGCCCGGAAGCCGGAACCTATACCTGTTCCGGCTTCCTGCCCGTGATCGGGGAAACCTATACATTGAATATAGTTGTCAACGGAGCACATTACACGGCAAGCGAAACCTGCATCGGCGTGCCGGATATCGGCAACAATATTGTTCAGAATAACGCCGGCGGCTTTGGCGGCGACGAAGTGGAAATCTCCTACTCCTACCAGGATAAGGACAACGAGGACAATTACTACCTGCAGGGAATTAGCACTCCTGTAGCGGCGTACCCTGAATACAAGCCCGAAGATGACAAGAAAAGCCAGGGCAAGCTGATGCAGCAATACTTTTCGGACAAAAACCTGAAGGCCGGAGACCTGGTCAAGATCAGGCTATACGGTATCTCAAGGAGGTATTACGACTATTTCAGAAAGCTGCTGACCGCCTCCGGCGCTGAGTCAGGACCCTTCCAGTCTATACCGGGTGCGGTAACAGGGAATATCATCAACCAGACCCATGCTGCAAACCTCGCTTACGGGTACTTCAGGGTATCGGAAGTAGCGGTAAAAGAGTATACGATACAATAAGAGGCATTCTATGTCCTTCCGATCATCATCAGGGCATGTGCGGGCTACATGCTGTATGCTCATCAACTCAGGCCCGGGCACCGCTTAGCTTGCTGTCGTCAACGGATGAGGGTGAGGTCTCCTTTATAGACCTCTTCCCCGCTGAACTGCCTGAATTTTACCTTGACAAGGGAATAGCAGCCCCGCTTCCGCCCTTGCAGGTGTTGGGGCGCGGCAGGCTGTAGCCCCCACCGGCAAGCAACTGGCTTCAGCCCTTCCCCTACAGCCTTAAGTTTTACATCTTTCATATGCTTAAGACACATTTTTTCTACTTTTAGAAAACAAAACAAGCAGTTTTTTTCATGCACACGCTTTTACCTTTTCTGCTCGCAATGGTCGCCGCTATCGTGTTACTGAACATGTGGGCCGCAAAGCTGAAGATCGCCTACCCCATACTGCTGGTCGTAGGGGGCCTGCTGATCAGCCTGATACCCGGTTTGCCGATGGTAAAGATCAACCCCGACCTGATCTTTTTTATCTTTCTCCCGCCCCTGCTGTTTGAAGCAGCCTGGTCCATTTCTTTTAAAGAAATGAAGAAATGGTGGCGCATCATCGGCAGTTTTGCGTTCCTGGTCGTATTTTTTACCGCCCTGTCCGTAGCCCTGACCGCCAATTACCTGATCCCGGGATTCACCATCGCACTGGGCTTCCTGCTGGGCGGCATTGTATCCCCGCCCGATGCCGTCAGCACAGGGGCCATTACCAAATTTGTCAAGATACCCAAATCCACTTCCGCCATACTGGAAGGCGAAAGCCTGCTGAACGACGCGTCTTCGCTGATCATTTTCCGTTTTGCGCTGATCGCGGTAGGCACCGGCCAGTTCATCTGGCAACAGGCAGCGCTCAGCTTTTTGTGGATGGTCATTGGCGGCGCCGGTATTGGCCTGCTGCTGGGCTGGATATTCGTACAGGCCCACAAGCGCCTGCCTACAGAGCCCTCGTCCGACATAGCGCTTACCCTTATCGAACCCTATTTCATGTATTGGATCGCCGAGCAATTGCATAGCTCCGGGGTAATGGCCGTCGTCTGCGGGGGCCTGTTCATGTCTGCCCGCAGGCTGAGCTTCCTGAACAGCGCCAGCCGCATCAAAGGCTATAGTGTATGGGAGAGCTTTGTGTTTATCCTGAATGGCATCGTATTCCTCATCATCG
>JAEUVW010000267.1 GCA_016786525.1 Chitinophagaceae bacterium | reverse complement strand
TGCAGCATTCCTTTGCTCCACTTGCCGGACCGGAGCAGGCAATTGGGCAGGTGTCGTTGCCGGCGCTGCTACCTGCAGGTCCGGTATCGGCGCAGCGCCATACCCAAATTCCATTTCCGTCTCTGCTTTCAGTTCTTCCGTTTTCTGGATCGACTTTTTGGTCGGTATAAAATCATCCTGTTTCAGCGGGGCACTTGTGTTGACCAGTTTTACTTCCTGCGCCGGCTGAGCCGTTCCTTCTGCCTTGACCATTTTGTGGCTGGCAGGGCGTTCGTCAGATTGTACCTGTAGTTTGAGCACTGCACCCGCATCCGGCTGCTCGTTTTGCGCCAGCAGGTTGAATATCCTGAGCTGGCGGCTGTTCATGCCCTCATTGTGTGCAATGAGCTCTATGGTTTCTCCTTCCTTTACTACATAGGTCGGGTGTGCTCCTTTCGACTTTTTCGGCTCCAGGTAGATGTACATATCCCGCTTCAGGGGCTCGTCTGCCAGTTCGTTGATCTCCAGCAGGCGCGCGTAGCGGATATTGTACTTCATTGCTTTGTCCAGCAGGGTCTCGCCTTTGCGGCAATACACGGCACGCAGGTCGTTGATCCGTACCGAGCCGTCGCTGCTGGCCGCACCCGGGTCTGTATCTTCCGCGGTGGGGACATTGGTGACCAGCAGGGCATTTTGTACAATAGGATTTTGCGGTTCTGTTGCCGGTACAATCTCGTTCTCGCGTTTGCCGTCAGCTGCAAAAGTGTAGAGCTGCAGGTCGTAGTCTTCGATCATTTTGATCAGTTTCTGCGCATAGGCGGGGTTGGTGGCATAACCGCACTTTTTCAGGCCTTTGGCCCAGGCCTCATAGTCTGCCCGCTCCAGGGCAAACAGTTCCGCATACCGAGCCGATTTTTTCAGGTAGTCGGAATGGTCTTTATAGGAATCCCGTGCAGTAGGGTATTTACGGAAGCATTCATTCGGAGCATCGTCTGTATGGGCAAAAGTAGCGCCCTGCCATTCCTTTTTGCATTTGATGCCGAAATGGTTGTTGGCTTGCGTGGCCAGCTCACTTTCCCCGGCGCCGGTTTCATAGATGCCCTGTGCCAGGGTGATCGATGCCGGTATGCCTACCCGCTGCTGCTCTTCTATGGCCCAGGAGCCATATTGTTTGATATATGCTTTTGCCTTGTCGTCAAAAGATTTTGATTGTGCCTGTGCGCCCAGTGTTACTGCCAGCAGGCTCCATGTCAATAGGTTCTTTTTCATGTCACTCTTTTTTTAATGATTCACTTTCCTGATCACCGATAGGCCGTCCCGTACCGGCAGGATCAAGACTTCCACTCTGTCGTCGTTTTTTATTTTCAGGTTAAAACGGTGCATGGCTTTCTCGTTTTTTCCCTGCTCTGCCTCCGGCAGCAATACTTTGCCTTCGTACAGCACATTGTCTGCTATGATCAGCCCGCCCGGCTTCAGGTTGGCAAACACCAGGTCGAAATAGCGTTCATAGTTTACTTTGTCTGCATCAATGAAGACCAGGTCCCAATTTTCCTTCAGCTCCTGTAAGATCTTGGTGGCATCCCCGAAATGGGCGACGATACGGCCGGCACATCCCGAAGCTTCAAAATATTTTTCTGCAATATCCCGCCGCTCTTCATCGATCTCGATGGTATGCAACAGGCCACCGGG
>JAEUVW010000248.1 GCA_016786525.1 Chitinophagaceae bacterium | reverse complement strand
GCTTCTATTTTGCTTTGGCGTATGCGTGCTTTTGCAGCTCTGCTGGCACATAAATGCGTACAATATTTTGTTGTAGTTGTTTTTGCTTCGAACTCAATTTTGCAATGAAAACATTTTCTAATCACAGTGATTGATGTACTCATAAATAAGGGTATTTAAGAGATAATAAGAGTAAATAAGTGGAATTAAGTGAACCTTTTATCTAACATTAGACATAAGATGCAATACTAAATCATTTCATTTCCCTTTGAGGGACAAATGAGGGACAAATTTACCCATAACATCACAAAATATCAACAAACAAAAAGGCTGAAAACCTGTTTATTTAACAGATTTACAGCCTATTATATCGTTTTAGTTATCGTTATTTATGCTGGTTATTTTCCGATACAAAACTTCCCGAAAATAGTCCCGAGAATATCACGGTCTACCTCTACCTGCCCGGTGATGGTACCCAGGTAATGCAGGCAGCGGCGGATGTCCAGGGCCAGCAGCTCGCCGGACACCTCGTTGTCCATCGCCATACGGATATCCTCCAGGCATTCGGCCACCTTCAGCAAAGCCTCGTGGTGGCGGGCGTTGGTCACCACCGTACTTTCTGCAGACAGGGAAGTATCGATCGCCATAGCATACAACGCTTCTTTGAGGGCGTCCAGTTGCCCGCGTTGCCGCGCGGAGATATACAGCGCATCGATCCCTGCAAAGCGTTCGCGTGACGAGGTCTCACCGGGCAGGTCTGTTTTGTTCAGCACCAGCAGGTATTTGAGCCCCAGCGCGGAGAACGTTTCCTCTTGCTGCAGCACGGCTTCCCGGCTTTCGGTGCTGGCGTCAAACAAGCCGATGACCACATCGGCATTGCGCATTTTCTCCAGGCTCTTCCCTACCCCTATCTGTTCGATCTCGTCGCTGGTATGCTCGCGTATGCCTGCCGTATCGATGAGGCGAAACAGGATGCCTTTGATGTTCAGCAGCTCCTCTATTGTATCCCGGGTCGTACCGGCGATATCGCTGACGATGGCGCGATCCTCATTCAGCAAAGCATTCAGCAGCGTACTCTTGCCCGCATTGGGCTTGCCGATGATGGCTACACTGACACCGTTTTTGATCGCATTGCCCAGGCTGAACGACTGGATCAGCTGCTGGGTAGCGGAAGCAATACGCGCAATGAGGGCAGCCAGTTCCGTGCGGTCGGCAAAAGCCACATCTTCCTGCGAAAAATCCAGTTCCAGCTCAATGAGTGCGGCAAATTGGATCAGCTGTTCGCGCAGCACTTTCAGGTCGGAGGAAAATCCTCCCTTCAGTTGCTTTAACGCCGTCTGCTGCGCTGCTGCACTGTCTGCAGCGATCAGGTCCGCTACCGCTTCGGCCTGGGTCAGGTCCATTTTACCATTCAGGAAAGCCCGCTGCGTAAACTCTCCCGGCAGCGCCAGGCGGGCGCCGGAAGCAATACAGCAACGCACGATCTGTTCCAGCACGAAGGGCGAACCATGCCCGCTGAACTCTACGGTGTCCTCACCGGTATAGCTTTTCGGTCCTTTGTATAAACCCGCTACGACCTCGTCAATGACCTGCTCCAGTGCCAAACCTTTATGGGATACGATATGGCCGAAATGCAGGGTATGGCCGGGCTGGGCCGAAAGGTCTTTACCACGGAATACAGCATTCGCCACGGTAAAGGCCCCTGCACCGCTCAGGCGCACGATGCCGATCGCGCCCATACCGGGGGCTGTAGCAATGGCCACTATGGTGTCGTTGGGATGCATAGAACAGGATTGGGGCGCAAAGGTACACCCTGGCCCGCAATGATTGCGGCAATATATCGTGAATCACCACGAAAAAAGGGGGTGTACAGTCTCCCCCTTTTCGTTACAGACCGCTATGCCGAGGCAGCCAGGAAACCTGCTGTAATAAAACAATACAAACACATGATTTTTCCGTTCAAAAGCGCATAAAACGCTCATACACAGGCAGGGGCATACGCAGGGGGATTTTCGCCTGCCGGCCCTGCTTTTATGATTTCTTTGGCGACCGGCGCCTGAAGATAAGGGTAGTTTTATAGTACGGCAGGCCTTGTTTTTCTTCTTTTTCCGGATAAAAGAAGGCAGGCCACACCGGGAATGCCCACTCTTTTTAACCACCTAAAACAAAAACGTTATGAAAAATGTACTCTTTGGCCTGGTCTGTATCCTGGCCCTCCTTACCGGATCCTGTTCTAAGAAAGACTCCCCCTCCGTACCGGCAAAAAAACAGGCTGCCGTGACGGTCCGCCTGACAGACGGCCCCGCCGCTTATGAAGCGGTAAATGTCGATGTCCGGCAGGTAGAAATACTGCACGAAACACAGGGAACCATTGTCCTTACCCCTTTACACCCCGGCGTATACAACCTGCTGGATTTCCGCAACGGCACCGACATGCTGTTGTGCCAGGGCGACATCCCGCCCGGTAGGATATCGCAGATCCGCCTGATACTGGGCAGCAACAATTCCATAAAGATCAAGGGTACTACCTACCCGCTGGAGACGCCATCGGCAGAACAGAGCGGTCTGAAACTGAACCTGCACCATGAGCTGGAAGCCAATATGGCCTATACTTTCTGGATCGATATGGATGCGGCAAAATCGGTCGTCAGTACCGGCAGCGGCAAATACCAGCTGAAACCCGCAGGACGGGCCTTTACAGCACTTACCGACGGACGCATCAAAGGCTCTGTGATCCCCCTGCAGGCGGGCACTATGGTCTATGCGATGAACGGCACCGACACCTACAGTGCCATTCCTTCTTCTTCGGGCTTCTTTATGTTCTGCGGATTGCCCGAAGGCAAATACAAAATCCTGGTACAAGCCGATTTTGCAACGGCTATAGAAGTGAAAGATGTATCGGTGCAATTCGGTGTGGTGACAGACCTGGGCATTTTATCCCTGCTGCCCTGATAGTACAGGGCGGGGCAGATCGTGTTCACGGTCTGTCATGATATGCTCCAGGGTCCAGGGTGTACCGGCAGGCAGGTGAGCGGTGTCTGTACACCCTGTATCTCCACAGGCCGGGCACTGCGTACGGTCTGAGGCATCTACGTGTATAAAACATTCTACGGTACGCTTAAACTTCCGGCTGACACTCGCTTCCATCGCGCGGATTTCGGCTCCTGCCGCCTCTACGGTAAAATACCAGGGCAGGGTCAGGTGCGCATCGATATGCAGCACATCGCCATACTGGATCGCACGCAGGTTGTGCAGGTCCAGCCAGCAAGGGCGGCGTTCCCGGTTCAGCGTATCAAGCACCTCGTTCAGCAAAGCCTCATCGGCCTCATCCATGATGCCGGATAAGGACTTGCGCAAGACCCGGTAACCGGTAACGATAATGACGATACCGAAGATCAGGGCCAGCAACTGGTCGATCCATTGCAGGCCGGTAAAGCGGACGATCAGCAATCCCGCCACGATGGCAAAGGTGGAATAGGCGTCGGATTTCAGGTGCGTGGCTGCGGCTTCCACGGCTATGCTGTGGTTGCGGCGCGCAATGCGCAGGGCAAAGACACCGAAACCGAAATTGAGCACCCCAGTAATGCCCGTCAGCAGCATGCCCGTATCGAGCTTTTGCAGCGGTACGGGGTGAAAATACACGTAAATAACCTGGTAAATGATCATCAGGCCGGCGATCAGGATCAAAGCCCCTTCTACCGCAGCAGACACGAATTCGGCTTTACCATGGCCATAAGGATGATTCATATCGCGGGGACGCGCCGCCAGAGAGACGCTGAACAAGCCGACAAAACCGGTGATCACATTGACCGTGCTCTCCAGGGCATCGGTCAGGATGGCTACCGAATGCGTCAGGTACCAGGCCCAGAGCTTTCCCAGGAAGAGGACTACGGAAAAAATAGCGATCAGTTTCTG
>JAEUVW010000220.1 GCA_016786525.1 Chitinophagaceae bacterium | reverse complement strand
GTACCGGCAATGCCCACAATGCCCAGCGACAACAGGCCTTTATGATCAAACAGGTAAGCGCAATACAAAAAGAGGGCAGCAGGAATCAGCGTGGCCAAACCGTAGCGCTGGCCAAACACTCCGTACTGGAACTGGATGTAGCCGATGAAAATACCGAGCAGCAGACAGGACAGCAGCGCAATGTAGTCGAAAAAGGGGGATACCTGTTGCACTGCATCATTGCTGTAGGCTTGTTTATTTTTGAACGCATACCAGAAACATCCGCCGCACAGCAGGCCAATGATGGCCAATACCGCCTGATGGCCTATGGTATCGATATTCAGGTAGATCAGCATACCCAGGCCTGTCGTCAGCAGTACAATGCCCAGGTACAGTATCGTTCTCAGTTCCCAATGGACGGAAAACAGTTTGCCGGACTCATGGGCCCCGATCTTTTCATAATCGCCGGTGCCGATGATCCCATCGTCAAGCAGTTGCTTTGCTGTATCCATAGGGCGTGCTTTATGGGGTGAAATGTTTTGACTTGTTATTCTTCCGTGCAGTTTTCTTTGGATAGGGTAAAGCTGTGGTCTGCAGACAAAGCCCTGCGGTCCGAGAAACGGGTTCCTTCGTTGGTCACTACCAGCGCACCATAGGCTTCTACAGCTTTGCTGTCGCTGAGGATAAAGGCGACCTCCCGTACCGACTGTACGCCTTCCGACTGGAAGTGATAGTCTGCAAACAGGGTATCGCCGCTCATCGTTCCTTCAAAACGGCCTTCATTCCTGTCCTTCTCTGAAAGTTTATAGCTCAGGCTTCCGCTGGCTTGTTTATCGTTGACCGTTACGGTCATGCGGATCGTGTCTTTTGCCCCGGCAAAGACATAGCAGTGTTTTCCGCTGATGGTCGGCATGGAATGCATCGCCGTATCCACGGCTTTGGTCTCCGAAACAGAAGTGGTGAAGTTGGCATCGCAGGAGCAGAGCATCGTCGTTGCAGCGCAGAGCGCGGGGAAAAATCTTTTCATTACCGGTAGTATTGTACAGATGAAGATAAAACAATCGCAGCATAAAAGGTTACCACCGTCATTCCCGGCACAGGCTTTAAGTTAGTGCTAGCAGCCTGTATATGGGTAATAGCCTTCGATGTCGCAATCGGTACAAAAAGAAGTAGACGCTATAGCTCGATTTTCGAGATGCCGCCTTTCCGGTCTACCTGCAATACAAAGGGGAAGTTCGTTTCCGTTATTTTTGTTTTCAATTGCTTCCATCCTTTGATAAAAGCCTCCACGATCTCCCAGTAGCGTGCACCGGACTTTTTAGGGGCTTTGTACAGCACATAACCGACGTTTAAGCCTTTTAGTAACTGCATATTGCTTTTGATGCGTTTAAAATCATCGTCCTGCGAAATGATGACGGCCTGCGTCTTGCCTGCGTAGGCGATGATCTCGGCATCTGTGGCGCCGCGCCCTAATGCCTCAACTTTATCGGCATGTTCAATGAAAACGATCGGCTCGCGGGTCCTGTCGTTTCCCTGCTCTAAAATATGCAGTCCTTCCGCTAATCTATGTGATAAATTGGCATCGAAAATGTAGTGCATTATGCAGCGGATTGATGGAAGGCAATAGCGTCTCTGACCTGGTCGACCGGTATATCGTATAAGGTACTGATGTTCTCAGTGGTTTCGCCTCCCCTGTGCAGGTTAAAAATGGTCTGCGTCCTGATATTGGTGCCGCTGATGGTCGGCTGCCCGAATTGGTGTTTCGGGTCTACGACAACATTTCTTTCTTTGCCCAAAGGGAAAAAACGGGTAGCCAGGTTATCTTCGTTGAACTCCACTTTTTCCAGGAAAGCCTCCAGGAAGCGGAAATGCAACTGTTCCTTTTTATCGTTTTTCCAGAGTGCACCTGCAAAGTCTACAAACACCAGCTTTTTCCGTTTCCTGTTTTCCACGAAAAAATCTTTACCGATTGCGAAAGGATAGATCGTATCCAGTTTGCGGGAAAGCTCTTCGTGCAGGTTGTGGATCTGTGCAGCGCTGACCCCTTTTTCACGCAGTTTGAAAAAGGTATAGAACTCGATCAGGCTCAGGAAGTTGATGGCCTTGCTGCCTTTGTCGCCAAAAGTATAATTACAATCTTCTTTGAGCGCATGGTCCCAGTAGCCCAATATCCAGCGTCTGACCTTGTCATAGTCCAGGCGCAGAATCCGGGCAACGTCTTTGATGATAAAGACGCCTTCTCCCAGCCGGGGCATGATCTGGTTTTGACTAACTGCGGACATGAACAGGATAAATACCTTAGGAAACAAAGGTACAAAACATAAGTAATGTTATAAATAAATTGCTGTCCGTTAACAAAAAAGCGGCAGGATATTCCTGCCGCTTCTGTTTTTCATTTGCCGTCTTTTGCTACTTGATCAGTGCAACCGGCTTTTTGTGTTCGTCTATTGCCACAAAAGTAAACTCACCGCTGACGGCTTTTTCACGCAGCTCGGTGTACATCTGTTCTACGAAGATCTCCACCCGGACCTTCAGGCTGGTATTGCCTACGTAGGACACCTTGCCGATGAGCTCGATGATCGTTCCGGCCGGAATCGGCATTTTAAAGTCGATGCGGTCGCTGCTGACCGTCACCATACGCTGACGGCTGAAACGTGTCGCCGCGATAAAGGCGACCTCGTCCATAGACTGCATGGCAGTGCCGCCAAACAGGGTATCGTAGTGGTTCGTGGTATTCGGGAAAACAGCTTTGAAAATATGTGTCTCCGATTGTTTGATTCTTTCCTGTAAATCCATTGTTGTGTTTTAAGAACCGCAACTGATGCAACCGTCCTGCATGGTGCAAACCGGCCCGTCTATTTGTGTAGGTTCGATGTCGTTTTCGTTTTGTGTTTGTGTGGCGTCAGCGTGCGGGATGATGGGTTCCACTTCGTTGCTGCCTTGTTTTTCTACGGTAAATTGTACTGCTTGTGTGGCTGCCTGTGAACGCAGGTAATACATACCGGTCTTCAGTCCTTTTTTCCATGCGTAGAAGTGCATGGACGTCAGTTTGGCAGCGCTGGGACTGTCTACAAACAGGTTCAGTGATTGAGACTGGCAGATATAAGCGCCGCGGTCGGCTGCCATATCGATCAGGTTGCGTTGTTTGATCTCCCATACCGTTTTGTACAGTTCCTTGATCTCTGCCGGAAT
>JAEUVW010000147.1 GCA_016786525.1 Chitinophagaceae bacterium | reverse complement strand
TGGGTAATGTACTCGTTCAGTTTTTTGGGCGCTGCAGGTACTTTGTCGACGCTTTCTTTATCGGCCAGTGGTTTGCCGTTCATGGTAAAAGGGTAGGGGACGATTTCAAAAACACTTTCTTCCACCGCCCCGGTTTCCGGGTTTTTGTATTGCATTTTTTGCTGCGGAAATACCTTCAGTTCAAATTCATTTCCATTGACCGTCACCTTATTTCCTTTGCGCACTCTTTTGAAATCGGAAAAGGCGTTTTTGGAAAAGCACAGCAGGGAAAGCGTGAGGACGGGTATGGCCAGCAGCATACTGCTTTTGGACCAATTGTTTGATTTGCGTGTCAGCATAAGGATTCTTTTTTTTAGTGGTGAACGATTGAATGAATGGGTAAGAAAAGGACTGCGGGCCAGCAGTGATTGCTCCACCAGGAAAGTGCCATACTCCGATAATGGGCTGTCGACCACGCTGTCGGCCTGGTATTCGTGCAGCAGCAGCAGGCGCCGGCGGAATAAATAAGGCAAAGGATGGAACCAGAACAATGTGTTGACCAATGTCAGCAAAAGCACATCTGCTCCGTGAAACAAGCCAATATGCCTTTGTTCGTGTGCCAGGATCATCTGCAGTTGCGCTTCATTATAGTGCTCTTTGTCGCTGAGAAAGATCCGGCCGGAAAAAGAAAACGGGCCGTGCTTGCCTCCCGTCAGCACAACACGGTGCGGGCCGTAGTTTTCTTTTGTGCCCCGGGTGTACAGCACTGCGATGCTGAACAATTCTTTGAACGTGATGAACAGGCTGATCAGGCAACCGGCGCCATACACTACAGCCAGCCAGTACATCCAGTCTATCCCCTGTATGGCAGGACTTACCTGTGCAGCAGTGACAATCGTTTTTTTCACTTCGATCGTCTGTTCTACAACTGCATTGGTTTCGACCTGCTGCTGATATACCTGCCGGCTTTCGAAGTTCAGCAGCGGGATCAGTATGCCGGCCAGCAAAGTACCCAGCAGGTACAGCCTGTTATAGGCATGGAACGTATTCCGCCTCAGGAACACATCATAACACAGGAGCGAAAGCAGCCAGACGGCTGAGCAGTTGAGGAGGTACTGGAGCATAGTGCTTATTTTTTATGGTTATCAATGATCTTCATAATGTCATTCAGTTCTTTCAGGTCCATGTCCTGGTTTTTGACCAGGAAACTGACCAGCTGTTTCGGCGAGCCGCCGAAGTATTTTTCCATAAGATTCTGCACGCCCGATTCTGCATACTCCTCTTTACTGACGATGGGAAAATATTCAAATGTTTTGCCGTAAGCTTTGTGATTGACAAAGCCCTTCTTTTCGAGAATACGCACTACGGAAGAAATGGTACTGTGCGGCACATCCGGTGTGCCCAACTGGTTCATGATATCGCGCACCAGGCCGCGTTCAATAGTCCACAAGGCCTGCATCACTTCTTCTTCTGCTTTGGTCAACTGAGGTAACGTTTTATTTCGTTTCATAACGTAAAAATACGTTGTTGTTTTGAAAAACCAAATTTTTTTATCGGAGCAGGGAAATTATGCCTCGTTACCGGAATAGTTTCCGGCAAAAAAGTGCATCGGATCTGCCGGAACAGCCATGCGCTCAGGAGGGCGCAGGGTCAATTTTGGTTTCGGCAATTTCCGTTCTTTCCTTACCTTTGCACGACCTCTATAGTTTGGTAGTTCCCGCTTCCTCATCTCTTCGGTCGCCAAGCAAATTTTAATACCAGACATATGACTAAATATATATTCGTAACCGGTGGTGTGACTTCCTCACTGGGCAAAGGAATCATTGCTGCTTCGCTTGCAAAGCTGCTGCAGGCAAGGGGTTACACCGCTACCATCCAGAAATTTGATCCGTACATCAACGTAGACCCCGGCACACTCAATCCCTATGAGCATGGCGAGTGCTACGTAACGGAAGACGGTGCGGAAACAGACCTGGACCTGGGGCACTATGAGCGTTTCCTGAACACCCATACCTCGCAGGCGAACAATGTGACCACCGGCCGTATCTACCAGTACGTGATCAACAAAGAGCGCGAA
>JAEUVW010000112.1 GCA_016786525.1 Chitinophagaceae bacterium | reverse complement strand
TAGGATTGTCCAGCTGTTTTACCGTGTTTTTGACAAAATAATTTTCTGCCTGGCGGAACGGCACATCTGCCTGTGTACTTCCGGTGCCGGGCATCGCGGCAGGCGTAGCCTTCCCTGCCCCGGAATCCTGGCAGGCTGCCAACAACAAAATTGCCGTTGAACAAACCAAGATACTTTTGATCATATCATCAATATTGAAAGGTAAATATAGCTATTTTTCAACAAGTTATACCGCCAAAAACATACACCACGCGCAATACTGTTACACTGCCTGCAACTGTGCTTTGAGCAGCCTGTTCAGCATTTCAGCCTTATCCAGGGTCATGAAATGCCCGCCGCCCTGTACAGTATAATCGCTCCGCACAAAGCGCAGCGGCAAGATGCGGTCTGCGGAACCGTGGATGCGGACCATGTTCGGATGTATTGTTTCATTTGCCCAGTTCAGTACCTGGTCAATCGCCCATTTTAAAAAAACAGGATCCGTATCGACCAGGATTTGTCTTAAAATAGCCTGATCAGCTTTCGTCGTCGCGCCAAACAGCCAATTCGTGAGCAGAGTCGGTTTTTTAAACAGTGCAACAGGAACAAGGGTATGCAGCTTCAGTTTCCCGATGAGCCTGTAGTATGGAGGGAGTTCACTTTTTGTCTGTACTGATGCCAGCAAAATCACCTTTTCGGTATCTATCTGTTTTGCCACTTCCACAGCGATCAAACCACCAAAAGACAATCCTACCAATATGGGCTTTGCACTGCTGATCTGTGCCAGCAGCCTGCTTGCATACTGCTCTATTGTCTCTTCGGATTGGGGAGGGATCCAATGTACAAAGGTGACAGTGTGCGCAGGAAACTCCAGCAACCGGAAGACGCGTTCATCAGCCCCAAGGCCGCTGAATACATAGATTTCTTTCCCCATAAAGCTGTTTTTAAGCGGCTGCTTCGTCCATCAACAATGCCCAATCAAAAACCTCAAATCAAAAATCTGAAATCTGATGCTAGCGTTCTTTACTCGCCACCAGGTAATTGCACATCTTGTACAGTACCCGCGCGCCGATGATGGCATCGATGCCGTCGGTAGAATGCTCTCCGCAGGATACTTCGTTCAGGTCAAAGCCGATGATCTTCTTCCCGCTTTTGTGCACCTGCTTGAACAGGTAAAAGATCTGCTCGAGCTCAAAACCTCCGGGTACCGGTGTGCCGGTATCGGGGCAGAGTTTGGGATCCAGGCCGTCTATATCGAAGCTGATGTATACTTTATCCGGCAGGGCTTTGACGATATCGTCGCAAATGGCCTTCCAGGTTTCGCCTTCATACTGGCGCTCTTTGATCCTGCTGTCAAAAAAAGTGGTAATACGGTCGGGCTGTTCCTTGATCATGTCCAGCTCCTCGTCGCAGTAATCGCGGATACCTACCTGTACCAGGCGTTTCATCTGCGGAACTTCCTGCAGCACATTGTACATAATGGACGCATGGGAGTATTTGAACCCTTCGTAGGCATTGCGCAGGTCGGCATGGGCATCGATCTGCAGCACGCCGAAGCTGTCGTGGTAATTGGCCAGGGCTTTGATGAGCCCTAAAGGAGTGCTATGATCTCCGCCTACCAGGCCCACCAGCTTGCCTTCCTTCAGCAGGTTGTTCGTCATTTCATAGACCCAGTCGCGCATCATTTCCGTGCCTTCGTTCACTTCCTTCAGTTTGCCGCAGAGCTGGTTGTTGCACTCCAGGTCGCCGCCTTCGGACAGGCAGGAGATGATGAGTTCGGCACACTGGCGCAGGTAATTGCTTTTCTTGCGGATGTTGCGGTCTTCGGGCAAC
The DNA here is from genome assembly GCA_016786525.1 of Chitinophagaceae bacterium. GTDB lineage: Bacteria > Bacteroidota > Bacteroidia > Chitinophagales > Chitinophagaceae > Rurimicrobium. The sequence goes on along the minus strand of JAEUVW010000112.1, from coordinate 6,860 downwards.
ATATAGTACCCACGCTTCCAGGTATCGGGCAGGTCCGCATCGTAAAGATCGATCTGCATAGACTCCTTGAAAATATTCTCCGGGCCGCGGGCCGTGCCATTGCGGTAAGATACGGTTACCTCCCAGGGCACGGGCAGCAATACGAGTTCAGATTGTTCGATTGAAAAAGGGAGGCCGAAAATGTTGTTGGTCTTGAGGCCTACGGAGTTGGGGTCGAAGTTGGACAGGTCTGCGTTCATCAGTCTTTCGCCGTTTGTATTCTATAAATAATTGTCAAAAGTAAAACTAAAATCGATGCGACAATAGAAACGTTTAACTTTGCGAATGCCACAAAACTGTAAATTTGCACACCTTTGGCAACTGATTAAACATTAAATCTTTATGAAGAAAACACATATCGCATTACTGGTGCTCGTAGCGGCAGCCGTATGCGTGATTGTGAGCATGTTCGGAGACATGAGCACCTACGAGACCTTTGGCACCGCGGCTGAAAATCCCGGTAAACAATTTCATGTGATCGGGGTGCTGGAAGGCGACCGCAAGGTCGACTATGATCCGCAGACAGACCCGAATCATTGCAGTTTCCTCGTACGCGACAAAGCGGGTAATGTCAAAAAGGTGATCTTCAACGGCGCCAAACCTACGGATATTGAAAAATCGGAGCAAATCGTGATGAAGGGAAAAATGGACGGCGATGCCTTCCGCTGCACCCAGATACAGATGAAATGCCCGAGCAAGTACAAAAATGACCAGATTGCCGTAGGAAACGCGTCCTGATCCATTGCCGGGCTTCCGGTGACACTTTTAAACATTACCTTTTGCAAACACAATTTATAGGCGAACATTTACTGCCGGGCCAGTTGGGCCATTTCTTCGTAGTCCTTTCGTTTATCGGCTCCCTGCTCAGTGCATTTGCCTATTTCCGTGCCGCCCGTTGCGAAACCATCGATCCCGCGCTGAGCAACCGCTGGCTGGCCATCGCCCGCAACAGCTTTATTATCCACAGTGCAGCTATTATCGCCATATTCATCACGCTGTACTATATTATTACCAACCACCTTTTCGAATACCATTATGCCTGGGCGCATTCCGACCGGAGCCTGCCGTCCAAGTACCTGCTTTCCTGTTTCTGGGAAGGGCAGCAGGGCAGTTTCCTGCTGTGGATGTTCTGGCACAGTGTGCTGGGCATGATCGTCATGTTCCGGGCAAAAGCGCTGGAAAGCCGGGCTATGGCCATCATCGCACTGGTACAGGTCTGCCTGTCCACTACCGTGCTGGGCATTTACCTGCCGGGTGACCTGCAGATCGGCACTTCGCCTTTCCTGCTGCTGCGCCACCAGATGCAGGAGGCCCCGATCTTCCAGCAGGCGGACTACCTGAGCATGATCAAAGACGGCAACGGCCTGAATGTATTGCTGCAGAACTACTGGATGGTCATCCATCCGCCGGTGCTGTTCCTGGGCTTCGCTTCTACGCTGATTCCTTTTGCCTTTGCGGTAGCCGCCCTGTGGAAAGGCGATTATAAACTGTTTATCAAACCGGCGCTGAGCTGGGCTTTGTTTTCCGGGGCCGTATTCGGTACAGGCATCATGATGGGGGGCGCCTGGGCTTACGAGTCGCTGAACTTCGGCGGTTACTGGGCCTGGGACCCGGTAGAAAACGCCTCCCTGGTTCCCTGGATGATCATGGTGGCGGGCATTCATACCCTGCTGATCTTCAGGGCTACGGGCCGCAGCCTGGTCATTACTTTGTTTTTCTTTATCCTCAGCTACGTTGCGGTCTGGTATTCGACCTTCCTGACCCGTACCGGGGTATTGGGCGACACCTCGGTGCATGCCTTCACCGGCGAGGGCAAGTCTTTGTCCTGGCAGCTGCTGATCTTTATCGCTATTGTGGCGGTCTGCGGTTATGGACTGATGATCTGGCGCAGGAAAACCATGCCCCGGATCAAGACGGAAGAGGCTTTGTGGACACGGGAGTTCTGGATGTTTATCGGTTCGTTCGTCCTGCTGCTGGCCGCGGTACAGATTTCTATTTCCACTTCCATACCGGTATGGTCGCCACTGGCCAAAGCCATTACCGGAAAGGATGTAGCGCCACCGATAGACCCGGTGGCCCATTATAACAATATACAGATCTGGGTAGCGGTATTCATTACCTTGTTTTGCGGCGGGGTCTTGTACCTGAAGTACAAACAGACTTCCCTCAGGAGTATAGCCCGCATCTTCAGCATTGTGCTGGGCGTCTCTATCGTTTTGACCATCAGCACGGCGGTGATCCAGGGCATAGACGGCTGGCAGTTTATCCTGCTGCTGTTCAGTGCCTGCTTTTGCATCACAGCAACGGTGGTCTATGCTTTCAGCAGCCAGAAGAGCCTGAAAAAAATGGGGCCTTCGCTGTCGCATTTCGGCTTTGGTGTGCTGATACTCGGCATCCTCATCACCGGCAGGAAAAAAGAGGTGATCTCCCTGAATACACTGGGCGGCATCTTACCCCTGGGCGAGACGGACACGCGCAAAGCGATGAAAGAAAGCCAGGAAAATGTGATGCTGTACGAAGATATAGCGGTAGCCATGTCTGACTATTGGGCGACCTATAAGGGAGATTCGGTATCCGCAACAGATCCGCGTACGTTCTACAAGGTACTGTTCCAAAGGCGGGATTCCGCTACAGGCAAGGTACTGGAGTCTTTTTCCCTGTATCCCGACGCCTTCATTAACCCCAAGGGGCAGGAGGGCCTGAGCGCCAATCCTTCTTCCAGGCATTACTGGAACAGGGACATTTTCACCTATGTCAGCTCTGTGTCGGGCAAACCAAACGAGGTGCGGGTATCGCAGGCTACCGATACGTTCAAACACTTTACCGTACACAGGGGTGATACCATCTACCTGAGCAAGGCATTTATTGTTTTCAAAGATTTCAATACCCAGATCAGCGATAGCCGGTATACCGCAGCCCCGGGCGATGTGGTTGTCGGTGCGCAGATAGAAGTGTATAACCTGGAAGGCAAGATCAATACGGTGCAGCCTGTATATTACATCCGCAACCAAGCCGAAAACTTTATAGACGATACCCTGAGCAGCAGCGTGGGCGCCATTGTCCGCCTGGGCAAGGTGATCCCTGAAGAAAATGCTGCCGATATACAGGTAAAAGAAATAGAGCAGCACAAACGCTGGATCGTACTGAAGGCCATCGTATTCCCGCACATCAACCTGGTATGGGCCGGAACCATCCTGATGTCCCTGGGTTTTCTGCTCAGCATGTGGCGCAGTATCAGTAAAAAAGGTAAAGCGTTAAAAGGGTAAAAAGTGCGTTTCTGCAAAGCAGTTTCCTGGATTTACCTGCTCACAGCGGCGTAAAATGCGGTGAATTATTCCTCACAGAGACACTAAGAAACAGAGCAACTGCTTGCTCTCGCAGAGACGCAAAGAGGCAAAGACGCAACGCGGCACGGGCGCGCAAAGACACCAGGAAGCAAAAAACGCGACTGCTTATCCCCTCACAGAGACCTAAGGAACAGAGGCCCGGCGTCAAGCATTAAACATTAAAAATTAAACATGCGCCCGGAGGCACAGTGTTGAATGGAATGCTAAGACGCCAAAAAGCGACTGCTTATCCCCTCACAGAGACACTAAGGAACAGAGGCCCGGAGTCAAGCATTAAACATTAAAAATTAAGCATGCGCCCGGAGGTACAGTGTTGAATGGAATGCTAAGACGCCAAAACGCGACTGCTTATCCCCTCACAGAGACACTAAGGAACAAAGATGCAGCTTGGACGCTTTTTATAAAAGCGGCGCGGGTTAATTCTGGCTGTTGAGGGTAAAACCAAAGGAGGAACCGACGCCCAGTTTGCTGCGTACATTGATGGTCTGGCCGTGCGCATCGATAATGTGCTTGACAATCGCCAGGCCCAGGCCTGTACCACCGATGGAGCGGTTGCGGCTGCGGTCGGCACGGTAAAAGCGTTCAAAGATGCGGGGCAGGTGCTCTTCGGCAATACCCGGCCCGTCGTCCGACACTTCTACATACACTCTTTTATCATCCAGCTGGTAAAACCCAATCGTAATCGTGCAGTTTTCTCCCGCGTATTTAATGGCGTTTTCCACCAGGTTCACCATGGCCTGCTTGATCTTGCCTTTGTCGGCATACACCTTCAGAGAGCCTTCAGTCCCCTTCTTAAACTCCAATTTTATACTCTTTTCTTCGGCTTTCAGCGCAAACTCCTCGAAAATGTCTTTGGCCAGTTCCTGGATCACGAAATGCTCTATGGCCAAGGGCATACGGCCCGACTCCAGTTTGGATATTTCATCTACGTCATCGACCAGGCGCACGAGGCGGTCTATACTTTTGGAGGTATTGGACAGGAATTTTTTATTGACCTGGGCATCATCCATGGCGCCGCTCAGCAGGGTCTCTATATAGCCCTGTATGGTAAAGATGGGGGTACGCAGTTCGTGGGAGAGATTCATCAGGAACTCTTTGCGGAATTGCTCATTCAGCTGCAGGGTCTCTACCTCTTCCTTTTTTTGCCTGGCCCATTGCTGCACATCGGCATTGACCTCTTCAAGGGACTTTTGCGGCAGGATATTGTTGTAAAAAAACTCCTCCCTTTTGGTCGCTTTGGTCTGGTAGATAAACTTATAGATCAGTTTGATCTTCCGGTATACGAAACGCTGTACCGTATAATAATACATCAGGTAGGTCGCCAGGAAGGTGGTACCGAAGATAATACCGGCCGTGATGAATGCCGGCACGATACACAGGCTGACCAAACCTACAGCCAGGGCTACCACTATTGCGGTGGTGAATGCCAGCAGGCGGGGGGAGGTATTTTTACTGAAGGACAGGTCGGACATCCTGTAAAATTATCCCATTTCGAACTTATATCCTACGCCCTTTACGGTCGTGATAAAGTCCACCCCTGTTTTCTGGCGGATCTTGCGGATATGTACGTCTATGGTACGGTCGCCGACAATCACCTCTGAGCCCCAGACGCGCTGCAGGATCTCGTTGCGCAGGAATACCCTGCCCGGTTTGGAAGCCAGCAAAGAAAGCAGTTCGAACTCCTTTTTGGCCAGGATGATCTCTTCTCCCTTATAGGTAACGGCAAATTTCGTTTTGTTGATCTCCAGGTCGCCCAGCACCATTTTTTCTTCCGCCTCACGGTCTTTTTTCATCCGGCGCAACACAGCGCTGACACGGGTAGCCAGCAGCTCCGGTTTGATCGGCTTGGTGATGTAATCGTCAGCCCCTGTCTGCAAACCGGTGATCTCTGATTTTTCATCGCGCAGCGCGGTCAGGAAAATGACCGGCGTCTTTTCAAAATCAGGCATCACCCGCAGCTCGCGCAGCGTTTGCAAACCGTCTTTTTCAGGCATCATCATATCCAGCAGGATCAGATCGGGCTGGAATGTCCTGGCTTTCCTGATCGCTTCTACCCCATTGGCCGCCGAATCGGTCAGGTAACCTTTGCTTTTCAGGTTATAATTGATGAACTCGATAATATCTGGTTCATCGTCTACAATCAATATTTTTTCCGGAAGTTCCTGCATCATATCAGGGTGCAATGTTACCACGGCGTTTCATTTTAAAAATTAAAAACGGATTATGTTATTGTTAAGCGGGGATTACCAAAATGTAACCAAACATCATATTATTGCAGATATTCGATCAGCAAATCCAGTTCCTCTTCGCTAAGCCCTGTAAAAGAAGGCATTGCAGACTCATTCCATTTTTGATACAAGGCAACAGCATAGGGGTCGCCGCTGGCAATATACTCCTGTGCATTCCGCACAAAAGACTTCAGTTTAGCCTTATCGTTGCCCCAGCGCTGCTGCACACCCGCCAATGCCGGGCCGATCTTGTCTTCTTTAAAATCATGGCACATCCCGCATTTTGCCGCAAACAGATCCTCTGCCCTGGTGGCGGATGCTGTAGCTCCCTGCTGCTCATTTGCCGTACCGCAGGCAGCAGCAAAAGCAAGGCCCAGCAAGGCAACAACTGTGTATTTTCTCTTATTCATAGTTTTATATACCGCGTAAAGTTGGCATAAAAAAAGCGTGCCCCAAAATAATTTTAGGGCACGCGCTCAGGTTTTTTAATTTGAAACCTATAAGGTTTTTGAAACCTTATAGGTTTATCGGCATTAGTGGCTCAAGGAGCTGACGCTGCGCAACAGGCGTTTCCAGCGCAGCTTGAACAGGCTGCCTTCATAGCTCAGCCATACAAAGGATGCTTTGCCGACAACATGGTCTTCCGGTACAAACCCGAAATACCGGGAGTCTGCGGAATCGTGACGGTTGTCTCCCATCATCCAGTAGTAATCCATCTGGAAGGTATAAGTCGCCGCCTCTTTACCGTTGATGAAGATCTTGCTTTCGCGCTCTTCCAGCTGGTTGCCTTCGTAGTTCGCAATAATGCGGCGGTAAAAGGCAATGTTCGACGCATTCAGGCTTACAGTTGCACCTTTGGCCGGGACGACGAAGGGGCCGTAGTTGTCCCTGTTCCACTGGAAATGCGCAGGGTCCTGGGGGAAAGCCATATCGGCCGTAGAATTGCGGGGCAATTGCTCCAGTTTCATGCTCACCACGTTCGGCGATTTGCGTACCAGGTCCAGTTTGTCATTGGGGATGTTCAGGCGGTACATGTTGCCGGACCCTTCCAGGAACTGGATGCGGTTTTCTTCCAGGAAATCCTGCGACAGGCCGCCGCCCTTTGTTTCAATAATATAATGCATCTGCGAATGCGGGAAGAGCTCTCCTGCTTTATCGTTGATGTACACAATACCGTCGATGATCTGCACTTTATCGCCCGGCAGGCCGATGCAGCGTTTGATGTAATTCTCCTTTTTGTCTACCG
>JAEUVW010000105.1 GCA_016786525.1 Chitinophagaceae bacterium | reverse complement strand
GCTCCGGAGCGCTTTGGCCGATGCGGTATTGCAGGCCAGGATCACCAGGGGGCAGCCCTGCTCGAAAAACCATTGCACACACTCCAGGGTATATTCGTACACCGTCTCAAAAGAGCGGTTGCCGTAGGGGGCACGGGCATTGTCGCCCAGGTAGATGAAATCATAAGCCGGTAATTGCGTTACGATGGAGCGAAAAACCGTCAGCCCGCCAAAGCCTGAATCGAATACGCCGATAGGATGTGTCAAAAACGAAAAATTTACAGCGAAGGTAATGCGTATTTACAAACAGGTACATGAGAACCCTGTTCAAAAAACAGTGATCCGAATCCCGATTTAATTTTACTTTTGGGTGCATTCATGTCCTCTCTAAAGAATTTAGCCTCTCAAACCCTGTGGTATGGTCTGAGCAGTATTGCAGCCCGTTTTATCGGTTACCTGCAAAATCCTATCATCACCTATTTGCTGGCCGACAGCAAGGGGCAGCAGGCTTTTGGAGATTTCTCCGTATTGTTTGCCGGCATTTCCCTGGCCAATATCCTGTTTACCTATGGCATGGAGACGGCTTATTTCCGTTTTGCGGCGCAGAAGGAAGACCAGGTACGCTTATTCCGGACCAGTTTCGGGTCCCTGCTCCTCAGCACGCTCGTATTGAGCCTTTTGTTCATTTTGTTCCGGCAGCCGCTGGCGGAACTGGTACACCAGGAGACCCACCCCGAATATATCACCTGGGCGGTACTGATTATTGCTTTTGACACCTTGTCCGCCATCCCTTTTGCCAGGCTCAGGCACGAAGGCCGGCCCAAAAAATATGCCGCCATCAGGATCGGCGGCATCCTGCTCAACCTGGTATTTACCGTTGGGCTGCTCTATTTTTGCCAGCGTTATGCAGATCATCATCCGGACGCCGCTTTTACCCGCTGGTACCAGGGGCATAGCAAGGGTGGGCTGCTTTTGCTGCCCTTCATCGGGCAGGCCCTGTTTACTTTCCTGCTCCTGTACAAAGAATGGAAAGATTTTCGCCTGGACATAGACCGTGATTTGCTGCGCCGGATGTGGCGCTTCGGTTCGCCCATGATCATCGTAGGCCTGGGGGGAATGATCAATGAAACAATGGACCGTATTATGCTGCTGAACCTGTACGATGGTACCGAGGCCGCAGCGAAGGAGGCCGTAGCGATCTATAATGCCAATTATAAAATCTCGATTTTCATTACCCTGTTTATCCAGGCTTTCAAGATGAGTGCCGAACCTTTTTTCTTCAAGCAGGCGGCGGAAAAAAATGCCCCGGTAACGTATGCCGTCGTGATGAAATGGTTTGTGGCTACACTCTGTATCGCCTTCCTGTTTTCGGCCCTGTTCCTGGACGTCTGGAAGTACATGAACCCCAGGACCTACTGGAGCGGCCTGCCGGTGGTGCCGGTACTGTTGTGCGCGAACATCTGCCTGGGTATTTACTACAATCTTGTTGTCGCCTTTAAGGTGACGGACAATATGCGCTATGCCACTTATATTACCCTGATTGGGGCTGCGATCACCCTGGTCCTGAATGTTGCCTTTATCCCTGTCTATGGCATGATGGCCTGCGCCTGGACCACATTGGCCTGTTATTGCTGCATGATGGTGCTGGCCTATTTCTGGGGGCAGAAGCACTTCCCGGTTCCGTATCCTGTACGCAGCATCCTGGGCTACCTGGCGGTGGTTCTGGGGCTGTTTGGCATCCAGCAGCTGATCCGCTCTTTTTCGGGTTCTTTCGGGCTGCAGCTCCTGACAGGAATACTGCTGATGGGGGCTTTCCTGCTGTTCCTGTTCAAAAATGAAAAAAACACAATGCGATCACTTCCCTTTATCGGGAAATGGATAGCGCGGCTGTAAGATGTTTACCCTTCCAAAGTTAAATTTCGCCACAATTTCTAAGCTGAAGTTCATTTTATCTTGATAATTCGATAACTTCGGAGATCAAAAAATCATGTTTAATCCAAATTTTAATAGATGAAAAAATTCATTTGCCTGATCGCTTCAGCTTTGGCTCTGTCAACGCAGGTGGGGGCACAGTACAAGTGCGGTACGGACGACGTTTATAACAGGTTGAAAGCAGAGAACCCGGCCATTGGTGAAGTGGAGCTGAAACTGAATATGGCGATAAAAGAGGCGATAGAAGAGCGCAAGGCTGCAGCAAAGCTGGGTAAAACAACCGCAGATGGATTTGATATTCCTATTGTGATCCACCTGGTACACGATTATGGTACAGAGTACATCTCCGACGATGCTATTTTTGAAGCCGTGGCATTCTGGAACAAAGTGTTCAGCGCCACAAACCCTGATATTTCCGAGGTAGTGACCCGCTTTAAACCGGATATCGGCAATGCCAACATCCGCCTGCACCTCGCTACCAAAGATCCTTCCGGTAACCCGACCAAAGGAATTACGCGCCGCCAGTCCTACCTGACATCCAGGGGCAGTGACAATGCCAAAATGGATGGCTGGCCCAACAACCAGTATATCAATATCTGGATGATCAATAAATTCAGTGCAGACCATTCCGGTGCGGCCGCTTATGCCTATTATCCTTCTTCCGGTGCTATGATACCCATGTACGACGGTGTGATCGGCCTGGCTTCTTACCTGAATACGGATAAGACTTACCCGCATGAACTGGGACACGTGCTGAACCTGGCGCATACATGGGGCAGCACAAATGACCCCGGCGTTGCCTGCGGTGATGACCTGGTGCCAGATACCCCACCGACAAAAGGGCATACTACCTGCTCTGCAGCCGATCTGGCTGATGTGACCTGCTCTTCCCCGGACATCAACAACACGCAAAATATTATGGAGTACGCTTATTGCTCCAGGATGTTTACCAAAGGACAGGTAGACCGTATGCAGGCTGCGCTGACGAGCTCTGTGGCCGGCAGGAACAACCTGTACAGCGCTGCGAACCTGGCGGCAACCGGGGCATTGAATGATCGCCCTGATCTGCCGGTAATACCGGATTTCTCGGTAGAAAAAGGTGTCATGAGCTGGGGTGGCCAGACTTCAGAAAAGGCAGTATTCCTTTGCCAGGGTTCCACGACAAAATTCTCTTTCAAAAACCGCAGCTACAATGACACCCTGTCTTCTGTAGAATGGTCTTTCAGCAATAACCCGACTACAGCCAGCTCCTCAGAAATGCTGTCTAACGTCACCAATAGCTTTAAAGATGCCGGTTGGGTAAAAGTGACGATGACTGTAAAAGGCAACAACACTGCTACGCAGACCCTCACGCGCGATGCGGTATATGTAGCATCCAATACAGCCTACAAAGGCGGTTATGCCAACTACTTCAATTACGGGGATTTTAAAGAATGGCCGATGTTCAACCATTATAACAACGGCTTCAAATGGGAATACAGCAATACCAACGGTTACCCCGACGGTTATGGTTGTATCCGCTTCCGCGGTTATGATGCCCGCACGGGTGCTGATCGCTATTCCGGCAACCCCGACGGAGATTTTGACGATATGTACACACCTGCATTTGACCTGACTACGATCGGATCGGATGTCAACCTGAACTTCTTCACTGCAGGCGCAGCCGGTACAAAATCTGCCGGAAATGATTCCCTGCAGATCTTCGCGAGCAGCAACTGCGGAGATACCTGGGTCAGGATCGCGGCCCTGAAATCTTCCGATCTGAACAACAACTCCAGGCAAGATGCGGAATTTGCTCCCGGCAATGCAAGCAACTGGAAAGCACAGACGATCAATGTGCCTGCCGCTCAAAGAACGGACAAGACGTTCTTCCGTTTCCGTTACTGGGCAGCATCCAATTCCAACAACCTGTACTTCGACAATTTTAAGATCACGCCGTGGACTACCGAAATCTCTGAAGTATCTGCAAATGCCAACGAAATCAAATTGTTCCCTAACCCCACAAGCGGTAACACAAAACTGTGCTTCACTGCGGGTACAAGCGGAGATGCTGCTTATGTGATCCGCGATGTGACGGGTAAAGTCATTGCAACGCAAAACCTCAAAGTAACGCCTAATACATTTGTTCAGGAAGAGATCAGCAGGAACCTGTTCCCTGCCGGCGGTGTCTACCTGATCACGCTGACGCAAAGCGAACAGACCCATACCCAAAAACTGGTCGTTGAATAGTAGCAGGCGGTAAATCAGTCAAGGAGGGCAGGTGGATCAGTTCACCTGCCTTTTTTTCATCATCCAAAGCAAACATATGTCTTATCCTTTTCAAATAACAAGCATGGATGCCTT
>JAEUVW010000079.1 GCA_016786525.1 Chitinophagaceae bacterium | reverse complement strand
TCCCTGAAGGAACACGAAGACATACTGCCCCCGGGGTATTTCTTCCGCACCCACCATTCGCACATCATCAACCTGCTGCATATAAAGCATTTCCACCGGGGCGAAGGAGGCTATGTTATTATGACCGACAATACGGAGGTTGCCTTGTCGCGGAGAAAGCGAAAGGACTTCCTGTCCCTTTTCCTGGCTTTGTGAAGTGCAGGTTTGTACTGTACGGCAATACAATACGGATATGGCTTCCTGCCGGGCAGCACCCGCTGTGCAACGATACGGTACAATGGTCTGTAAGAAACCTGTATACGGGCGGCTCTGCCTGTGTGTTCCGGCCGCAGGATAGGGCCGGGAAGAGCAGAAGGCTTCAATAAGGATTATTTTATTTGTTATTTTTTTAAAAAATAACCCAACCTCCACTGTTAATTCCCCGTCCTGCTAGAAGAGAGCCTGATCTTAAAAAGTGCAGGTCCCTGAACCTTAAAAAACAAAAACATGAAACGGATTATCCTTTCCCTGGCCCTGATGGCCGGGTGTTTTGCCGCGGCTGATGCCCAGTCAAAACCAGGCCTCAATGCAAATGAAGAGGCGGTAAAAAATTATGATGGTACTGCGGGACATTTTGAATACGCCCTCAACAGCCGCGAACGGGTCAACGTCAATTTTGCCCTTACGCCGAAAAGCCCCGGGCATTCCGCCCGTTTTATGCTCCACACCCCGGACCCGATGCCGTTTTTCGCAACTATAGTGGACGCTTCCGGTAAAACGGTGTATCGCTGGAAACCGGAACAAAAGGTATACCTCTATACTGCAGACTGGAACCTGGCTGCCTTGAAAAGTGGTTCCTACACGGTGAAAATATTCCTGGAAAACGACCCTAAAAGCATCTACGAATTTCAATTTTCAAAAGGCTAACTTAATAATTCCAATATCATGAAAAAGCTATATTTTATACTATGCGGAATGGCCTTGCTTTCAGCGAGAACCAGCCGGGCCCAGATGGTGCCCCCGGATTGTTTTATCAAAGGAGACTTCGTAGAGGTGGGTATATCCAGCACCGGCGCATTCGGTGCCTGTAATGCCCCCCTGGGCTATCATCCAAACGTGTTGACATTTCCCGGAGCCCTGGGCTTTGTCTCTGATCCGGACCAGGACGGCTGGTTGGTGAGCGCCCCGGGCAAGACGGCTTATATGGGCGATTATTTTGTGCCGGGCGCTCCTTATGAGGCCTGGGATATAGAATATGGGGGAACCAAGCGCTCCGCTTCCAACTGCCCCACTGGTGCGGCACTGCCCGGAGGGGGAACCTTCGGCCACGTATCCTATACGGCCACTGCCACAGAGCAGCGGAATGTATGGTCCGGTAATGTCGGACCTCTGGCCATTACCCAGACTACTGTGGTGAAAAAAAATAAATTGTACTTTGTAATGTATGTGGATATCGTGAATACCGGGGCTACTACGCTGAATGGTGTTTACTACCAACGTGCCGTTGACCCCGATAATGAGCAACCCTGGACCACTGACTTTACGACGATCAATAAGGTGGTCTTCCAGCCGAATGCTGTATCTAAAAATTGCCTTGTCACAGCAAACGGCCAGGTGTACAGTAACTCCTATCTAGGCCTGGGCACCAAAGACTGCCGGGCTAAATGTTATATCCTGAACGGCGGACTGTCTTCAAACGCCTTGCTGAGCCAGCTCTATGCCGGTACCGGCGCTGCAGCCGGCAACCGTTATAACATTGGCGCTACATTGACCGCTGACGTGGGCTATGGCCTGGTGTTCAACCTGGGTAGCCTGGCTCCCGGTCAAAGGACCTCACTGGCATATACCTATATCCTGAAACAGGCTGACCTGGATTCTGCCCTGGGCGAAACAGCGCCTAAATTCGAATCGGATGGCGTGCCTTATGCCCCGTATACCACCTTCCGTGTATGCCCTAACAAAACGGTGCGTCTGAAACTGGTGAACGGCGGCCAGTACAAATGGATCTGGACCGCTGCAGACACCCCCAATCTTATGACAGCTATCGGCTCATCCACACTGGTCCCCCTGGGGGGTACAGTGCCTACCGTTACCGGTTCGAAAACCTTCCCCGGAGGAGCGGTATATGGCGATTCGGTAGAAGTGACTGTGAAAGGACCTAAAACCTATGTGGCTACCGGTTATTCGGATTGTGATACCCAATACCTGACTTTCTATGTAGACACCATCAGCTTCTCAACACCGCCTTCCGTGATCAGCCCTGTACGCTACTGCGAAGGGGAGACGGCAACAGCACTGACGGCGGGCGCTGCCACCGGTGCTACACTGCATTGGTACGATAAGGCGGGCGGATTTATCAAGATGGGCCTGCCCGGGCCTACCCCGACGACCACTATGCCTGCGGGAGCCGGAGATTTTGATACGACGAGCTATTTTGTATTGCAGGAAAATGCTGCGGGCTGCAGAACCCCGAAAGCAAAGATCGATGTGATCGTTACCCGCAAGCCGGAGCCACCCATTGTGAAAAACCTGGTGTATTGCCTGGGCGATACCACCAAAATGCTGGATGCCCCCGGTACCAACAATAAATGGTACGATGCGGCTACAGGCGGTGTAAAATATCCCAGTCCGCCTTATCCTTCCAGCACAGCAGCCAAATTGTTAAGCTTCTGGGTGTCGCAGACGGTAAACGGCTGCGAAAGTGACAGGGCACAACTGGATGTGGAGATCAGCGCCATTACGGCCGAATTCAATGCCAACAAGGATTCTCTTTGCGGCAGCGAAGTACTGGCAGTGTTCAACAACTCCAAATCTACCTCTACACCGGCCACCTTTACCTCCCTGTGGTCGTTTGGCGATGGCGGAACCCGCACGGATAAAGATGCCTCACATTTCTATGCCGATGCACGCGGTACCTATACGGTCACCCTGGATGTGGAGAATGTGCATGGCTGTAAAGACAGGGCCAGCAAAGTGATCGAAGTATTCAAAGTGCCGGTGATGAGCCTTGCCGGTAGTTCAGACAAGATCTGCCAGGGTGATGCGGTAGACTTTGAGGGAACCGCCACACCGGGCTACAGCGCCCTGACCTGGGACTTCGGCGACAGCGACCCGGCTTACAACAGCCTGAAAGTACGCCACGCCTTTACCAAAGCCGGCAGCTTCAATGTACGCCTGATCGGTGCTTACCCGGCCTGCCCCGAAACCTTCGCCACCGTTCCCGTAGAAGTCGTATCTGTGCCGAAGATCAACCTGGGCAACGATACCGGCATCTGTCCCGGCAATGCTCCCCTGCAGCTGTACAACATCAGCGGGGATGCTGTAGACAAATATATGTGGAACACCGGCGATTCAACCCCTACTATCCAGGTGCGCAATGCTGGTCAGTACTCCGTACGGGTTCAGAACTGGCAGTGTTCTGCTTCCGACAGCATTACCGTGCGGAAGGCCTGCTACCTGAATGTTCCGAATGTGTTCACACCGGGCTCCGGCAGCGACTACACGAATTACTTTATGCCGCGCGACCTGATGTCGCAGTCTGTAGTGACCTTCAGCATGCAGATCTTCGACCGCTGGGGCCAGCTCATCTTCGAGACGGACAAAGTAAACGGCCGCGGCTGGGATGGTAAACACAAAGGAGCAGAGGCGCCGATGGGTGTGTATGTGTACATGATCCGCGTTTCCTTTGCCAATGGCATCAGCGAAAGTTACGATGGTAACGTGACGCTGCTGCGTTAGTCCCTGTTGCTTAAAATACAAATAAATGAAAGCGGGGCGATCTGATCAGATCGCCCCGCTTTTTTCCTGCCAGGTGTTTGTTACAGTTTTTCCCTTCTTCCTGCCCTTTTGATCAGGTCGGTTTAACCCCATTCCGCTGCGCGTACTTCGCCTTGAAGGGGAGGCCGCATCATCGGTTTTTCTGCGGTTTGCTTGCTTGCCAGGGGACCTGATTTTTCACAGATTGCCGCAGGCTTCTGTCACCCGGCTGGCCCCGCCTGGTTGTCAAACAGCAGATGCCCCACATGCAGGGAGCTGACCCGGTTTACATGTAGAACACATTGAAGCGGTGCCCGTCGGGGTCGGCAAATAAAAAGCCGTAGTAGCCCTGCCCGAATGCTTCCGGCTGTGAAAGCAGTTTCCCGCCCGCCTTCGCGACCTCCGCAGCCCAATCATCTACCTGTTCCTTGCTTGCGGCAGAAAGCGTAAACAGTATTTCTGCAGCTGCGTGGGCGTCGGCGACCTCCATATTCATGTTCGACTGCAGCACTTGTTTTAAAAAGAAGTGTATGATCAGTTTGTTGTCCCCAAAGAGGAAGCTTGTCAGTTGCTCATTCGGTTTTCCGTTGGGCGTAAAGCCCAGGTCGGTATAGAATTGCGTGGTCCGCTGCAGGTCGGCTACAGCCAGGTTGGCCCATATCATTTTCGGGTGCATCGTATGATGTTTCTTTTAAAGATAAGGAAGAACGGCGCGCCCCATCGCGCTTGGCCGGGCCTGCAGCGGGAATCGTAACATAGCCTTAAGAAAAAACGTCTGCTCTAGTGCGCATGTCCTCCGTCGGTATTGGTCATTTTGGCCATCACGAAGAAAGCGCCTTTGACAATGATCCGTGCGTCGTGCGGTAATTCCGCTACCGGCTGGATCTCGGTAAAGCCCAGGTCGCTGGCTCCTTTTACGACCTGTATGCGTTCAAAGTACAGCAGGTCCGCCTGCTGTTTGCCAGGCTCCTCTTCTTCGTGTGCTCCCGGGGCATGATCGTGATCATGATCGTGGCCGTGCCCGGCTGCTTCAGGCCTTTTCGTGGTCTGGATAAAAATATAGTCCTTGCCGCCATTGCTCACAATGGCTTCGGTAGGCAGGGCCATCGCTGTGCGGTCGCCGATGCTGATGATGGCCGTCACACTCATGCCTTCGATCAGCCCGGTTTTTTCCCCCTGCACATCGGCGTGTACCGGTACCGATTTAGACGCATCAGTAAAGGCCGTTCCGATCGAAAAGATGCGGGCGTCATATTCTTTACCGGGATTGTTCGTCAGCGTGAAGTGGATGGTCTGCCCTTCGCGTATGCTGGGCAGGTCTTTTTCATAGACAAAAAGGTCCAGGTGCAACTGTGAATTGTTGACGATGGTGGCCAAGGGGGTGGCGGCATCTACCTTGGACCCGATCTGCGCATGGATGTCGCTGATGGTGCCGCTGATAGGAGCAATGATGCTCAGGGTGGAAGAGATATTGCCACTGCTGACAGAGCCCGGTGAGATGCCCAGTGTGCTCAGTTGCTTTTTCAGTGCGGACTGTTGCGCCTGCAGGCTGCTGAGCTCGGCCTGCGCCTTTTGCTGGTTTTTGAGCGGGGCGGCATTGCCGGCTACCAGTTCCGTTTGCCGCTTCAGTTCCAGTTGTGCCAGCTTCAGTTGTGCCGTTACCGAGATCAGGCTTTGCTGTATACCACTGAGTTCAGTATTGGTGACGGTGGCCAGCACCTGTCCTTTGCGTACGCTGCTGCCCGGGTGTACCAGTATCTGTTGCAAGACACCGCTGTACAGTGAAGTCACTGCCGCTTTATTTTGCGCAGGCACTTCCAGCTTGCCGTTTACCTTGATAGACTGGCCCAGGTTTTTCTGTTCCAGGTCTGCCAGTGCTACGCCTACGGCTGTCATCTGTTCCCTGCTCAGGCTGACGATACTGGTGTTTTCTTCATGCTGTTCTTCGGCCGCAGCCTCAGGGACAGGTTTGCTGTTGCTGCGGCAGGCGGGCAGCAGCAACAGGGCGGCTGCAACAATCAGTAAGGTTGAAATGTGCTTTTTCATATTGTTTGGAGAAAATATTGTGCTTATAGTTGATTGTAATAAAGAAAAGTGATGGCCGATTGGTTGTACTGGTGCAGGACCTCCAGGTAGTTGCGGCGGATGTCTATGGCCTGGGTCATAAACTGGGACAGTTCTGCGAAGCTGATCTCGCCTGCGTGGTACGACAGGCGGGCGGCCCCCAGTATGGCTGTAGCCTGGGCCAGGCCCTGCTGTTCATAATAGTCCAGCAGTTCCCTGTCCTTTTCCAGTTGCTGCAGGGTCTGCTGCAGGGCGGCGTCCATATTTTTTTGTTCGGCTTCGAGCAGGGTCTGGCGGTACTGGTACTCCAGGCCG
>JAEUVW010000072.1 GCA_016786525.1 Chitinophagaceae bacterium | reverse complement strand
CGGCCTGGCCAAATACCTGCGCTGGGTATGCCTGCTGCTGCTGATCGTCGCGCCGGTACTGACTTACATTTTTCCCGGCTCGGGCTTTGCCTGGGGAGGCGCCTGGGGCAATGAATCCATCGTTTTCCTGAACGGCCTGATCGGCAAGCTCGGTACAGGGTTGATTCTTTTCGCGGTCATCTCCCTGGTAGCCTTTATCGTCTTTTCCCTGGATATACGCCCGCTGATCCGCAAAGCCAGGGCAAAGGCAGCATTAATGAGCAACAACCTGGCAGGAGCCCTGGTAAAGGAAAAGGCAGAATTTGCCATGCCTGAAGAACAGGCCACGGAAAAGACCGTCGTACAGGCCACCGGAGCTATCGAAGAGGAAGAAGACCCTGAAGAAGCAGCCGGCCTTTCTGTATTCGGCAGCATCAACGACCGCTTTGCACAGGCCGGCCAGGAACAGGCCACCCCTTTCGATGTCGTCGAAAAACCGGCAACACCCGTAAAAGAAGCGGCACCTGTACCGGAAGAGCCCGGCGAACCTGAAGAAACTACGATCTTAAACGAAGAGCTGAGTATCCCGGAAAAAACACCGGTAAAACCGGCGAAACCCAACGATATCGACCTTTCCTTTGAAGTAAAGCAGCCGGAAGTCCCGCCTGTACCGGAGGTGCCGGTCAGCGGCCACATCAGCATACAGAGCAATGAGCCTTATGCCCCCGAGCTGGATCTGCCCAGCTATAAATTTCCTACCCTCGACCTGCTCGAAGACCGTGCCCAGGAAGTGATCGCCCTGGATAAAGAGGAACTGGAAAAAAACAAGAACCAGATCATTGCCACCCTGCGCAGTTTTGGCATTGAGATCCAGCGCATCAGCGCCACGGTAGGGCCCACGGTCACTTTGTATGAAATTGTGCCGGCTGAGGGTGTGCGCATCTCCAAGATCCGCAACCTGGAAGATGATATCGCATTGAACCTGGCCGCCCTGGGCATCAGGATCATAGCGCCGATACCCGGCAGGGGCACCATCGGTATTGAAGTCCCCAATGCCAATAAGCAGATCGTATCCATGCGGGCCCTGCTCAGCAGCGATAAGTTTGTGCACAATAAGATGAGCCTGCCGATCGCTTTGGGTAAAAAGATCGATAACGAGAACTATATCGTCGACCTGGCCACCATGCCCCACTTGCTGATGGCGGGCGCTACAGGGCAAGGTAAATCAGTAGGGATCAATGCGGTGCTGGTTTCCCTGCTGTACAAAAAGCACCCCTCGCAATTGAAGTTTGTGCTCGTTGACCCGAAAAAGGTAGAGTTGTCGGTGTACAAGCTGATTGAAAAACACTTCCTGGCCAAACTGCCGAATGAGGAAGAAGCGATCATTACCGATACCAAGAAAGTGATCTACACTCTGAATGCGCTGTGCATCGAAATGGACAACCGCTACGAGCTGCTGAAAGAGGCGGGCACCCGCAATATCAAGGAATACAATGAGAAGTTCATCAGCCGTAAACTGAACCCTGAAAAAGGACATAAATACCTTCCGTTTATCGTGCTGGTTGTCGATGAGTTTGCGGACCTGATCATGACGGCAGGCAAGGAAGTGGAAATGCCCATAGCGCGCCTGGCACAGCTGGCACGTGCCGTAGGCATTCACCTGATCGTAGCCACACAACGCCCTTCGGTGAATGTGATCACCGGTACGATCAAAGCCAACTTCCCGGCCCGTATCGCTTTTAAAGTATCGGCAAAAGTAGACTCCCGTACCATCCTTGATAATGGCGGCGCGGAGCAACTGGTCGGCCGGGGCGATATGCTCATCAGCCACGGCAGCGAACTGCTGCGCCTGCAGTGCGCCTTCGTGGACACTCCGGAGGTTGAAAAGATCGTCGAGTTTATCGGTGCGCAACGTGGCTACCCTTCTGCATTTGAACTGCCCGAATATGAAGGCGAGGATGGTGCAGGAAGCGGCAAGGTACTGGACATCGGCAACCGCGATGAACTATTCGCAGAATGTGCAAGGCTGATCGTGCAATCCCAGAGCGGCTCTACCTCCAACCTGCAGCGCCGGCTCAACCTGGGGTATAACCGCGCCGGCCGCATTATGGACCAGATCGAAGCAGCCGGAATCGTAGGTCCTGCCGTGGGCAGCAAACCCCGTGAAGTGTATGTTAAAACGGAAGCGGAACTCGAAGCTTATCTTTAAACATAGCGCATCTTTGCTGGTCCTATTTATATTGTTTATTCAACACTAACTACATACAAAGACAGATGAAAAAGTTAATCGGAATCCTGAGCCTTGGATTACTCACCATGACCCAACCCCTGCTGGCACAGACAGACGCCAAGGCAAAATCCATACTCGATGCGGCGACACAAAAAGTCAACAGCCTGAAGTCGCTGAAAGCCAATTTTACACTGAACCTGGCCAGCGCCAACGGCAAAACCAAACAAAGCAAGAGCGGCACTTTTTATATGAAAGGCAGCAAATACCGCATCAGTATTCAAGGCCAGGAAATCATATCGGACAACAAAACGGTGTGGACTTATATCAAGGAAAGCAATGAGGTTCAGATCAACAATTACAACCCCAGCGAGCAAACGATTTCCCCGACAAAGCTGATCACTAATTTCTACGATAAGGAATACAAGTATAAATATGTCGGCACTAAAAAATCAGGCGCCAAAACCTGTGATGCGATTGAGCTGACCCCGATCAACACGACCAAACAATTCAGCAAGGTCGAAGTGCTGGTGGATAAGGCTTCCGGCACCATTGCAGGCGGCAGCATCACCGAAAAGAACGGCAATCGCTATACCTACACGATCAGCAATTTTGCCGGCAATGCGGCGGTTGACGACAAACTGTTTACGTTTGACCCCAAAGCTTATAAAGGCGTTGAGGTGGTGGATCTGCGGTAAGCGAATAGCACATATTTAAAAAGGGGCAACAATACATTTTGTTGCCCCTTTTTTTATCAGGGATTGGCCTCAAAGCCCACCCCCGCCCGCTCCCGGGAAGGGAAATCACCGGTAAGGAAATTAATCGCAGAGAGTGGTACATGCATGCAAACCTATATCTGCACAAACCGTTATGGCTTTTTAAAAGGAACAAATCATCAGGACTCGTTCACATACACCCTTTTCACACGCGGGGCAATGCCGGTCATGATCTCATAAGAAATGGTGCCGGCCCATGATGCCAGCTTCTGGATCGGCAAGGCATCGCCGAATACGATCACTTCATCTCCCTCATGCACAGCGTCTATGTCGGTAATATCTACCATGCACATATCCATCGCTATGGTACCGATCACCGGGGCCGACTTATTGCTGACCATCACATAGGCGCCGCTGTTGCTCAGTGCGCGTGGATAGCCGTCTGCATAGCCGATGCAGATGGTTGCGATACGCATATCCTGCTCCACCTTTCCGCGCCTGCCATACCCTATGGTCTCCCCGGCGGGGATATGCTTGATCTGCGCAATGGTGGTACGCAGGGTACTGATCTGCTGCAGCTGGTCATCCAGGCCGCCGCTGCCATCTATGCCATACAGGCCCAGGCCCAGGCGCACCATATCAAAATGGTATTCGGGATATTGTACAATGCCGGCCGTATTGCACAGATGCCTTAAAGGACGATACCCCAAGGCATCGGATATCTGTGTGCTCATGAGTACAAAGGCTTCCGCCTGGGCACGGGTAAAATCCCGGTAAGCAGGATCGTCCGCAGCAGCCAGGTGACTGAAGATGCTGGCTACGCGCAGCACCGGTTCATTTTTGATGACCTGCAGCAAAGGCCCGATCTCATGCTGCATAAAGCCCAGCCGGTGCATGCCTGTATCCAGTTTTATGTGAACAGGATATTGCTGCACGCCGATGTTCCGTGCGACTTCTATAAACTGGTGCAGGGAGCGCAGGTTAAAAATTTCCGGTTCCAGCTTCCAGATGATCATCCGGTCGAATGATTGCGTAGAAGGGCTCATGACCATGATCGGCAGCTCTATCCTGGCCTTGCGCAAGGCCACGCCCTCATCTGCATAAGCAACGGTCAGGTAATCGACCTTTTGCTCCTGCAGTGCATTCGCAATTTCGTACCCGCCGCTGCCATAGGAAGAAGCCTTTACCATGGCCATGGTACGCACCCCGGCCTTCAGCCTGCGCCGGAAAGCATCCAGGTTATTGTTCATGGCCGTAAGGTTCACCGTCATGACCGTCTGGTGTATTTTTTGCTCCAGCAACAGGCTTATTTTTTCAAAAGTGAAGCTGCGGGCTCCTTTCAGCAGGATGGCCTCATTGTCGAAGGTAAATTCATGTATATGGTGCAGGAAGTCTTCCGTGCCGGCAAAAAAAGAGCTCTGCAGCCGGGCATTGGCCTCAAACAATTTCCGGTGCGCCATCAGGGCGCTGCCGATCGCGATCAGCCGGTTGACCTTACGCTCCTTCAGGATGTCGGCCACTTCGCTGTACAAGACCGACTCCGCACGGCCTGTCTGCTGCATATCGCTCAGGATAACGGTTGCAGCGGATTGCTGTTTTTGCTGCTCCAGCATATCCAGCGCAATGTTCAGGGAGGTCAGGTCGGAATTATACGCATCATTAATGATCACGCTGTTATTTTCCCCCTGCCGCAGTTCCAGGCGCATGGCAATGGGCTTCAGGGCCGCCATACCTTCCTGTATCTCCTGCTCTGCAAGGCCCCTGTAGAGCAGGAAGCACCAGCAGTTGATCGCATTTTCGATGGACGCAGCATCAGTAAAGGGGATGCTCATACTTTGCTCTTTCCCTTTGTATAAGGCGCTAATCCGGGTGCGGCCCCCTTCTTTCTTCAGGGACTGTACGGCCAGACCGGCCTCGTGCTTATAAGACCAGGAAAGTAATTGCAATTGGTGCCCGGTATTGGCTTTCAGCGATTGGGCAAACAAGGCAACCGCTTCATGCAGTTCATGGTAATCGCGGCAATAGATCAACAATTCCGATTGCCGGAAAAGCTGGAGCTTTTCGTTGATCTTTTGCCTGCTGTTCAGGAAGCCCTGGTTGTGGGCTTCGCCGATATTGGTAAAGATACCGATGGTCGGGCGGATGATCTTTTCCAGCTGTTCCATTTCTCCCGGCTGGGAAATACCGGCTTCAAAGATGCCCAGGGTATGTGTGGCATCCAGCGGCCACACCGATAAAGGAACGCCGATCTGGGAATTGTAACTCTTCGGGCTGCGTATGATATGCTCCTGTTTTTCAAGGAGTTGGTGCAGCCACTCTTTAATAATGGTTTTTCCATTACTGCCGGTAATGCCGATAACGGGAATATGGGATTGCATCCTTACATAAACGGCAATTTGCTGCAGTGCGGTAACGGTATTGTTGACCAGCAGGAAAACGGCATCGGGGTATTGCCCGGTATCCGTCATTTCCGACACCAGGAAACAGCGGATCCCTTTATCATAGGCGTCAGCAATATGCCAATGCCCATTGCTGCGCTGTGTTACAATAGCGATAAAGAGGGCCTGTGCCGATAACTGGTCCGGGCTAATTTTCCGGGTGTCTGTAACGAGGTACTTTACTGTAAGCTCTTCTTTATGGCCTAGCCACTGAGCCTTGCAGGCTGATGCAATAAGGGATACAGGCAGCATAGATATGGTTTGAGTCCGGGAAAATGACGGGTACAAATGTGCAATTTGTTTTGCTCAGAACCCGCCCGGCGCTAAAGTAATCATAATCCCGCAGCACTATTTTAACAAAGAAGTAGGACAATCTCTTATGAAATAAGGCAATTACTGTACTTTATATAGAGAACTAAATTATTTTTGCTAAAATTTTAAAATCGATGAAAAAGTACTTCCTACTATTTGCTGCCGGCGGTCTGCTGACCCTTGCATCTTGCGGCGGAGATTCTACGCCCGCTGAAACAACAAATGTTGATTCTATTGCTGCTGTAAAAGCTGACTCCATCGCTGCTGTACTGAAAGCACAAAGCGACTCTGCAATCGCTATGGCTGCTCAGGCTACCGCGGATTCACTGGCCCAGGTAATGAGAGAAGATTCTATCATCGCCGCTACCAAAGCTGCTGCTGCCAAAGGAGCAAAAAAAGTAGTTCCTGCCAAAAAAACAACTCCTCCGGTTGGTGTAACGAAGCGTGAAACGCCGATCGAAGCTGAAAAACCAGGTGGTATGAAAGGTAGTTCTGACCAAAACAGCAACCAGGGCGGTATGAAATCACATTCTGACCAAAACCAGCAACAAAAAGGTGGTGGTATGAAATCACACTCTGACCAAAACAGGTAAAATCAGCCTTAATCATCTTAAGGTAAGCACAATAAAAAAGGGGAAGAATCAGATTCTTCCCCTTTTTACTATTTATAGAAAAAACTATTGTTTTACCATGTTGTTAAACGTGTAAGTAGTAGTTGTTGTTGTAATACCGGCACGCTTTTCTGTGATGGTCAGGCTGCAGGAAGACTCATTGATGGTACCAGTACCAGTGTAAGTGTAGTCGCCGCTTACTTTCTGATCGATATTGAACGCAGTGTTGGTGGTCAGGGTAACTGTCAGTGCATTAACAGAAGCCAGTTTGTCATCCAGCAGTTGCAGGTTCATTTTGGTAGGGTCTGTACCCAGAGAAGAGAATTTTGCAGTGAAGCCGGTATAGGTAAGGCCATCGTTGTCTGTACCGTTTCCTTTGTAGGAATTGTAGTAAGAAGTCCTTATTTCAGTTTTACAATCTTTACCGGTTAAGCCGACGGTACAAGTTTCGTCATCTTTGTTGCAGGAAGTCAGGGTAACAGCAGTTAAAGCTGATACGGACAGGAAAGTGCCCAGTGCGAGTTTGCGTAATGTGCTTGTCATAAGTTTTGATTTTAATTGAATAAATTGATCCAAATTTCCGGCCAAAGATAATAATAAACCTATAATCGTTTGTTAATAGTATTCTAAACAGTTTTCTCCAATTCTATATCTTTCGCATTGTTTCGTTTTACATTCTGGGCTTCTTTTGCCGCCTTAACAAAAGCAATAAATAAAGGATGTGGATTTTCAACGGTACTCTTATACTCGGGATGGTATTGAGTGGCTACATAAAAAGGATGATCCGCCAGCTCCATCACCTCTACAAGACCGGTTTCTGTATTTTTCCCTACCGGGCGCATGCCTGCCTGCTCAAACTGCTCCAGGTATTGGTTGTTGAATTCGTAGCGGTGGCGGTGACGCTCTGAAATATGGGTACGGCCGTAGGCGGATGCTGCAAAACTATGGCTGTCCAGCACACAGTCATAGGCGCCCAGCCTCATGGTACCACCCATGTTCACTATTTTCTTCTGGTCTTCCATCATGCTGATCACTGCATCCGGGGTTTCGGCATTCATTTCCGTAGAGTGCGCCTGGGGCAGTCCCAGTACATTGCGGGCAAACTCCACGCAGGCCATCTGCATACCTAGGCAAATGCCGAAGAAGGGTATTTTATTTTCGCGCACGTAGCGGATGGCGTCGATCTTACCTTCAATACCGCGGTTGCCAAAGCCGGGAGCAACCAGTACCGCATCGATATTGTGCAGTTTCTCCAGCACATTGTCCGGTGTCAGGTATTCGGAATGGATATTGCGCACCTCTACTTTGCACTCGTTAATGGCACCGGCATGGATCAGGGCTTCGAGGATAGACTTATAGGCGTCCTGCAGCTCAACATATTTCCCGATCAGGCCGATGGTAATTTTCGATTTGGGATAACGCAGTTTGTTCAGGAATTCTTTCCAGCGCAGCAGCTGGGGCTCATCGCCCAAAGGCATACCCAGCTTGTTCAGGCAAGTGACATCCAGCTTCTCGGTCATCATTTCCAGCGGTACGCTGTAAATAGAATCGGCGTCCATGGCTTCGATCACCGCATCTTCCGTCACATTGCAGAATTGCGCAATCTTGCGCCTCAGGTCTTTGTATAATGGCTTTTCGGTACGGCAGACGAGGATGTCGGGGTTAATGCCGTTTTCGCTCATCATTTTTACCGAGTGCTGTGTGGGTTTGGTTTTCAGTTCTTTTGCCGCAGCCAGGTAGGGGATCAGGGTCAGGTGCACCACGATGGCATTCTTCTCGCCCAGATCCCATTTCAACTGGCGCACGGCCTCTACATAAGGCAATGATTCGATATCGCCTACAGTTCCGCCCAGCTCAGTGATCACAAAATCAAATTTCTTGTCCTTGCCCAGCAGGGTCATCCGGCGCTTTATCTCGTCGGTAATGTGCTGGATCACCTGTACCGTGCGGCCCAGGTAAGCGCCT
>JAEUVW010000069.1 GCA_016786525.1 Chitinophagaceae bacterium | reverse complement strand
ATTATTCATTTCGTTACCGGTAAAAACGGGGAGGTTCTGTACTTTCTGAACGATGGGGTGAAGAATAATGAAAACGTCCAGGTATTGGCTACGAACGAATGGAAGCAGCTGGACGTAAACCCGGTAAATGTAAAAGCCAGGATCGACGAGCTCATGGACAAAATGGCCGCCGGTATAAAATTTACTCCTGCCCTGAAGGATGGCAAAACCCTTCCCTGTCTTACGGAATATGGTGATGGGGCCGCCCCGTTTTATTTTACTGTAAAAAATCATGTAGCGAGCCCGGGGAAAGCCCTTCAGGGAAAACATAAAGTAGTACACCATGGCAATGCCGACACCCTGGAAATCATGGAAGTCGAGTTCAAATAGTAAAGGCGCTTCACAAAGCAATGAGCTTCATTGAAAAGACACAAAGGCGGCCGCATGTCTTTTTCTGATTATGACAGCGGTCTGCCTTTTTGTAAAAGCAGGTCGGCCAGCGACGATCCGGCCTAAAAAGAAAAGCCGCTCTTTATCAGAGCGGCTTCTTTCCGGGATTCATTTCTTACGGGACTTTCAGGAAAGTGATCCGTGCAGGGCAAAGATGTAAGGAACTGAAATCCTGTATGCACAAGATGGAATCTTTTGTCCGGCAACCACGATCACAATTCTATTTCAAACCCCCTTTATATAGCAATACAGGCACACTGCGGTAAGCCCTAAAAACAACAGGGCGACCAGCACCAGCAAACCGGTGATGGCAGTGAGTAATTGCTTTCTTTCTTTTAGCTGTTCCATTTTCCTCTTTTTTCAGACAGGGCAAAGTAAGCCCTTAAGCCGGAAAGGAGAGGCCAGCACCATCTTAATAAACGGAATCTTAAGTTACTTTTAAACTAGTCGTCTACTGGTAATACCTGTTCTCGGCAATATAGGCGCAGACGCTATCCGGAGCGAGGTAACGGATAGATTTTCCTGTTTTGATCTGGTCCCTGAGGTAAGTAGAAGAAATCTCCAGCAAGGGTGCCTGTACAAAGTTCAGCTGCGCGCCATAAGTCTCCCGGATAGCAAAACCGGGGCGATTGTAAATGATCAGGGGGTAATGGGCCAGCAGCTGCGCATAGTTTTTCCAGCGATGAATATTCTGAAAACTATCGCTGCCCATGATGATGCTGAAGGTATGCTTCGGAAATTGTTCCTGCAAATAGGTCAGGGTATCTATTGTAAAGGAGGGGCGGGGTAAGCGGAATTCAATATCGCTGACACTCAGCTTGTCATTATCCTGTACCGCGAGCTTCACCAGGTGCAGCCTGTCGTATTCGTTCAGCAGGGACTTTGACTCTTTCAACGGATTGTGGGGAGAAACGACAAACCATACCTTGTCTACTTTGCAATGTTCTGCAACATGATTGGCGATGATGAGATGCCCGTTGTGGATGGGATTAAAGCTTCCGAAATAAAGACCGATGTGCACGTTATTGTATTTTTTGCATGAGCTGGAACACATTGCCTTCCGGATCTGTACCGTCCAGCAAGCGGTAGTCAAACCCTTCGTATGATTTGATGGCGCCCACCTGTACGCCACCTGCAACGAATCTTTCCTGTAAGCCGGCAAGATCCTGGCGGGTTTGGAACACGATTTTGGCGTTGCTGCCTTTACCAGGCGCAGTTTCCCGGTACTCCGGGCCAACCCGGTGCAATGCCAGTGCAAAATCTCCGGATTGCAGTACAGCCCATTCGCCGGGTATCGATTCTATGCAGTTCAGGCCAAAGTGCCCGCTGTAGAACGCAGTAAGCAAAGCGACATCCTGTACATACAGGATCAGGCGGCAGAGTGAGAAGTCCATCATCAGTTTACATAAAGTCATAGGCGCGGCGTGCAATATTCAGGCGCAGACCGCTATAGATGCTCAATGATTTTTGCTCGGGTAAATAATTGTTTTCGTAGCTGTACCGGCGGTAAATAAAGCCCAAGTCGAAAAACAAACGCTCCGCGATCTTGTAGCTGGCATTCAGGCTGGCCAGCTGGCAATTGGCCTGCAGCCCGTTGATCATCTCCACACCGTATTGCTTCGCCAGTGTATTGTAGCTGCGGAAGATATCGTTGCCGTAATTCAGGCCTCCGGTATCTACACCGCGTTTATAAAACATTACCTTGCCGGTCAGCAACAGGTTTTTGACGGGACGGTAATTGGCCAGGCCGATGACTTCTACAAAACCCGCCCCCAGGGGATGTGCGATCGGTTGGTTGTAATGGCTGTAATTGGTAACACTGTCTGAATGGGAGTAAGCGTAGGGCCGCACCATATTCAGCTCTGCCTGCAGGTCCAGGTTTTTGATTGTAAACGCATCGAAGTACTTAGCGCCCAATTGCACGCCATATTTATTGCCCCACCATTTCTTGCTGCCAAACAGCTCTTTGGAACGGAACTCATCCAGGAACAATTGCCCGTACAATTGTACCCCCTTTACCGGGATCACCTTGGCACTGAAGCCGAGGTTGACATTGTCCGGGCTGCCATACCCGCGTTCAATCGCGCGGAAAAAGATGATCGGGTTCAGGTAACCGAAGGAATAATGGTCGGCACGCTGGAAGATCACATTTTCAAACAGGCCCAGGTTCAGCCAGCGGGTAACATTGGCACTCAGGTAATGCGTGGTGGAGTATTTTACCGGCAACTGCCTGTCCGCGCCCCGCTCATAGGGAGGGATGATCTCGGAGTACAGGTTCTGGTAATTGAGTTTCCAGATCTTCGTATTGAGTTTTACAAAAGAGCTGCTGGCCGAAAAGTCGCTCAGGAACAGGCTCCTGATGCCATCGCCGATAAAATTCTTGTCGTAACCCATGGTAGCGGTCACATACTTTTTAACGATGGCAAAGTCAATATAGCCGCGGGCCTGTATGTAGTCGTAGGTTTTCGAACCGGGATTGTTCTGGAAATAATCCGCTCCCGGCACAGCCTGGTTTTTCATGATCCAGTCTGCCACATAAGCGTTCGGCTGCTCCTGGTTGTCGGTCACATAGGTATAAAAGCCGATCTTATTGGCGATGTGCCCCCGCAGTTCCACACCCCGGCTGCTGGCAAACAGGTTATCGTTTTTCGTTACGGTGCCCGTTGTATACTGTTCGCGCATCACCTGGGCGCTGATCACGGGATTCACAGCCAGGAAAAAATTGCGCGTATACACCGAATAAAAGTCCGGCTGATAACGGTAAAAAGTATTGAACCAGGGGCGCTTTGAAGGGGTAGCCCTGCCATTACCATCTCCCGGTATTTCTTCGTTTGTTTTCCATTCTCCGCTGATGGACACGGCATGCTCCATCTGGTACCGGTCTGTTTTATAAAGCACAAAATTACCGTCGTGCGGCTCCTGCTGCAACAGGCGTTCCAGGTAGTTTACTGCACTTTTCCTGCTTACGGGCTGCATACCCAGGAAAAGACTGTCATCCAGGGTACCGGATTTTGTTTCGAGCCTGTCCAGCAGGTGGTACTCATCTTCTCCCAACTGCAGGTAGGTGGATTGGGCCTTCGCAGTATTCAGAAGACCGGCACCCATTGCTGTAATGAACAGTAATTTTTTAACCATTACGGATTGTTTTAGATACTTGTACTAATTTGCCCAAAAGTACAGTGATTTTTTACATACTTAACCGCAAATATGACACCAGTCCTTATTAAACAAGCCACAATAGTCAACGAAGGAAAACAATTTGTATCCGACCTGCTCATCAGGAACGGAAGGATAGAAAGGATCGCACCGCATATTGAAGTGCAGGGCGCCCGGGAGATCAACGCAGAAGGCCTGCATTTGCTGCCCGGCGTGATTGATGACCAGGTACATTTCCGCGAACCGGGCCTGACGCACAAAGCAAATATCTATACCGAGTCGCGTGCTGCCGTAGCAGGTGGCACCACTTCTTTTATGGAAATGCCGAATACCGTGCCGGCCGCGCTGACGCAGGGTTTGCTTGAGGAAAAGTACAGTATCGGCGCCAACACTTCGCTGGCCAACTACTCCTTCTTCATGGGCGTGAGCAATGAAAACGTGGAAGAAGTATTGAAGACGAATAAAAAGAAAAACGAAGTAGCCGGCATCAAGATCTTTATGGGATCAAGCACGGGCAGCATGCTGGTCGACAACTATGTAGTACTGAACAAGATTTTCGGCGATGCAGAAATGCTGATCGCTACCCATTGTGAAGATGAACGCGTGATTGCTGCCAACAAGCTGAAATATCCGGATGCGGACCATGCTTCTTTTCACCCGCTGATCCGCGATGCGGAAGCCTGCTTTGAAAGCTCTTTTTCCGCCATCCAGCTGGCCAAGCAAAATGATACCCGCCTGCACATCCTGCACATCAGCACGGCACGCGAGCTGCAATTGTTCAGCAATATGATGCCGCTGGACCAGAAACGCATCACCAACGAGGTCTGTGTACACCACCTGCACTTTACCGCAGACGATTACACCCGCCTGGGCAACCAGATCAAATGCAACCCTGCCATCAAAGCGCCGGAAAACAAAGCAGCCCTCTGGGAGGCCTTACTGGACGACAGGCTGGACATCATTGCTACCGACCACGCTCCCCATACCTGGGATGAAAAGCAACAAGCCTATGCGCAGGCTCCTGCCGGCCTGCCCCTGGTACAACACTCCCTGCTGCTGATGCTGGACTATGTACAGCAAGGCCGGATCAGCCTTGAAAAAGTGGTGCAGAAAATGGCACATGCCCCGGCAATCTGCTTCCAGGTAAAAGACCGCGGCTATATCCGCGAAGGGTATTATGCCGACCTGGTACTGGTAGACCTGAAGCAGGCCTATACTGTTGAAAAAGAGAATATCCTGTATAAATGCGGCTGGAGCCCGATGGAAGGTATGCGTTTCCCCGCCAGCATCACCCATACCCTGGTCAATGGCCATGTGGTCTATGAAAACGGCCGGATTGTTGAAGGCAGCAACGGAATGCGCCTGCAGTTCGACCGGGCTTAAGAAGATTTTGACTGTAAGTACCCTATTGCGGACCTATAATGTTTTTTTAAACATTATAGGTCTTTCTGTTTTTCGGCTCGCCAGTCCATAACAAGACTTTTCTGTGACAAAAGAGCAGTACCAGCAAGGTTTTTCCCGATTTTGAAAGCCGATTTCCCGATGATGCAAGCATACCGAACCGGGCTCGGCTACTTTTGCGCCCAATAAAATGCTCCATTCCTAAATGAACAAACAAATACTCGCTGCCGGCGTCCTGTTCGCCGCACTGTCTGTTACTTCTTGTAAAAAAGACGAAAACAAGCCTTCTGACCCTTCGGTAAAGGCGTATACGGTACCTGCTACCTACAATTTCTCCAACGCCAGCTATGCAAAATCGACGCAAGCGGTAAAAATGACTGTAGAGATCGACGCTTACCTGAAAAAAGCCAATTCCGGTTCCACGACTGTAGCCCTGGATCAAACTGTGTTGAACAACATGTTCACTAACACGGCCAGCCCTTTCTCTGATGCGGCTTTGAATACATCAGGTTTCAACATCAGCAGCCTGACTTCAGATGCTGCTTTGTACAAAGCTTATGCTGACAGTGTGCTGATCTACAACAACGGTGCTACCGCTGCAAACGGAACAGGTGGTTTTGTACCCCGCAGTCCTAATAAGATCGTAGTAGGTCCCCGTGGCCTGGAGTACGGACAAGCCTTTACAAAAGGAACGATGGGCGCTTTGCTGTTCAAAGAAGCGGTGAACATCCTGACCAGCGTGAAAAGTCTGAAAGCATCGGATACTGCTGCTGCCCAGGCTAAATGGGATGCTGCTTTCGGCTACCTCTCTGTACCGGCAGATTACGATTCTTCCAAAACTTACGCAAGCTCAGATGCCAACAGGCCTTTGCTGTGGGGTGGTTACCTTGCTGAAAGGGGTAAAGCGATCCAGGCAGGCGGAACGATCTTCAACGCTTTCCTGACCGGACGTGCTGCAATCGGTGGATATGATGTGAAAGTACGTGACGCGCAAATCGATATCATCCTGGCTAAATGGGAACAACTGGCTGCTGCTGCTGCACTGAACTATGTTACGTCACCGACAGCGACTTCTTCTATCGGCAACTATGGTTCTCAACTGCACGGACTGTCTGAAGGCTTCGGATTTATTGCTGCGCTGAAATACCGCCCTGCAAACAGCAAACTGACTGCCGCCAATTTTGAAAAACTGAATACCATCATTCACAAGAACTTCTATGATCTGTTGCAAGGTGACTTTACGGATCTGAAAGAAGCGCAAAGCATTCTTAAATCCACTTACGGTTTATAAGATCATTGCTGAACGGATTTATTTGTAACAAACGCTCAGTATTCTTGTTAATACTGGGCGTTTTGTTTTGACCAATACCTAATTTTGCCATTTCTTAAAAAGCTCCCGATGAGAAAGAAGTTTTTCCTGTCCCTGCTCGCCGTCCCGGTGCTCCTGTTTTCCTGCAACAAGTCTACGGACAACAATAACAAGAAACCCGGAACAAACGGCTTTGATAAGACAGCGATGCTGACACAGTATGCTGACAATATGATCATCCCGGCTTATACGGATATGCAGCAAAAACTCACTGCGCTGCAAACCGCAACAGATGCCTTCGTTGCCACACCCTCAGCAGGCACGCAGGCGGCTTTGAAGACAGCCTACACTGAAGCACACCTGCAGTATGAGCGCATCAGCGGCTTTCAGTTCGGCCCCGCCGAAAATGTGGCGCTCGATGTTTTCATGAATTTTTCCGGCAACCTCGATTACAATTTCAATACAGATGGTGAACTGACCGGTTTTTCTGTAGATACTGCTGCGATCAGCAACAATATCGAAACAGGCAGTTATAACTTAAGCACGATGAGCCGCAGCTCCTTTTATGCACAGGGTTTCCCGGCATTAAACTACCTGCTGTTCGGTTCTGATGCCCTTTCAAAAATGGATACCAAACGGGCGAAATATATCAACGATGTACTGGCCCGGATGAAAAGCCTGATCGACAAAGTGGCGGGAGACTGGAGTGCCGCTTATCGCAGCACCTTTATCGGCAACACACAAACCAATGTGGGCAGCCCTATTGGCAACATTGTCAACCAGCTGGCCTACCAGATGGACCTGTTAAAAGGGCCACGCATCGGCTGGCCTTTTGGCAAGCAATCCGGCGGGAAAGTATTTGCAACGAAATGTGAAGCTTACTATGCGGGCATTTCCGCTGCACTGGCGGTGGAAAACCTCAGCAGCCTGAAAAAACTATACACTGCTAACGGCAGCGGTAAAGGCATTTCGGATTACCTGGTCGCTTTGAAACAGGCCTCGTTGAACACCGATGTGCTCGCGCAATTTGATGTTGCCATTGCGGCTGTGCAAGCGATACCCGACCCCATGTCTGAGGCCTTTACGGCACAGGCATCCAAAGTTGATGCGGCATATAAAGAAATTCAAAAACTCCTGACGCTGCTCAAAACTGACGTTGCTTCTGCAACAGCGGTACAGATCACGTTCATGGACAACGACGGCGACTAAAGGCTGCCTGCAATGAGTTTACCCGGTAAAGCCTTTACAGCAGACTGGCAAAAGCAGGTTCCGATAGCGCCACTGGTGAGTTTTCGTATCGCCTTCGGTTCGCTGATGTTGCTGAGTATTCTGCGCTTCTGGTGGCGCGGCTGGGTCGATACCGTCTATATCCTTCCCAAATTTCATTTTACCTACCAGGGTTTTGAGTGGGTGCAGCCCTTGAGTGCTACGGGGATGCACCTGCTTTTTTTGGGCCTTGCCCTTTCTGCCCTGATGATCGTACTGGGCCTGCTGTACCGGGTAGCCATTGTGTTCTTCTTCCTGGCCTTTACCTACGTGGAGCTCATTGATGTCACCACCTACCTCAACCATTATTATTTTGTCAGCCTGGTCGCCTTCCTGCTCATCTGGCTGCCCGCCAACAGGGATTATGCATTGGATGTCCGTTTCCGCCCGCAGCTCAGGCGCTTGACTGTTCCGGCCTGGACAGTGGGTATCCTTCGTTTCCAGATCGCCGTGGTGTATA
>JAEUVW010000019.1 GCA_016786525.1 Chitinophagaceae bacterium | reverse complement strand
ATACCGAAAGTGATCAGCAGGGCCAGCACGCAGAGCCAAAAGGGCTTTTGCCCGCTGATGCTGCGTTTGGTCAGGATGCCGAAAGTAAACAAGCCCAGCAGGGGACCGTAGGTAAAGCCCGCCACCTTCAGCAGGATATCGATCAGCGATCCGTTGTCTACTTCCCGGAAAAAGAAAATGCACAGCAGGAACACGATGCTGAAGCTCAGGTGTACACGGTAGCGCACCCTGGCCCTTTTTTGTTCATCCCAGTCGGCGCGCCGTTTCAGTCCCAGGATGTCGATACAGAAAGAGGAAGTCAGTGCGGTCAGTGCTCCATCCGCGCTGGGAAACAGGGCCGATACCAGCCCGATCAGGAAAATAACGGTAATGAAGAAGGGCAGGCCGGATTGGATGGCAATGGTCGGGAACAAAGCGTCCCCGGCCGCGCTGATGCCCTTGCTGCCGGCATACAAAGCCAGCAGGCCGCCCAAAAGCAGGAAGATAAACACCACCACCATTTGTACAAAGCCGAACAGCAGCATATTTTTCCGCGCGTCTTTTACATTGCTCACGCTGATGTTTTTTTGCATCATTTCCTGGTCCAGTCCGGTCATCGCAATGGTGATAAAGGCACCGCCTATGATCTGCTTCAGGAAAAAGTTGGGTTTGCCCGGATCGGTTGCAAACATATGCGTGTAGTCTTTTGCCGCCATCGATTGCCAGACGGTACCCAGGTCCAGGTTCATTTCGCTGAGCATGTAGCCTACACAGATCATGAGTGCCAGCAGCATAAAAGTAGTCTGTAAAGTATCGGTCCAGACAATGGTCTTGACCCCGCCACGCAGGGTGTACAATACGATCAGGCCCAGGATGATGACGGAGGTGAGTTCAAAGGAAATACCGATATCCTGCAGCACAAAGGTCTCCAGCACCTTGATCACCAGGTAGAGGCGCAGGGTAGCCCCCAGGGTACGCGACAGGATGAAAAACAGGGAGCCGGTCTTGTAGGCGCTGCTGCCCAGGCGCTGCTCCAGGTAAGTGTAGATGGAGGTGAGCTGCATGCGGTAATACAAGGGCAGCAGGATATAGGCTACGGCAAAGTAGCCCAGCCAGTAGCCTATGGCCACCTGGAAATATTCAAACCCTTTGCTGCCCACGGTACCCGGTACCGAAATAAAGGTCATGCCGGAAAGGGAAGTGCCGATCATGCCAAAGGAGACCAGCAGCCAGTTGGATTTCCGGTTGCCGATAAAGAAAGATTCATTATTGGAATGGCGTGAAGTATAAAAGGCAATACCCAGCAGCAGGGCGAAGTAAGCAAGGATAATGGCGATCAGCATGAAGAAAAAAGGAGCATTTTTTTAATAAGAAAGACTTTGTTCTGTGGGAACAAAGCCTTTAAAGAAAGAGATGCATCAGGTTTAAAAACCGACCAGCAGGCCGATGCGGAAATCAAAACCGCCTTTACCGGTGACGTTGTAATAGCTGTACGGATCGTTCAGTACATCATAGAGTATCGTAGCATTAAAAGAAGCCCTGTCGCTGATGGGCTGCCTGAGCCCTACACCCAGCAAGACACTGGGCGACTGGATACTTTTCTTTTCATACAAACCGGTAAGATCGTTGGGGTAATAGGTATCAAAGATATTGTACTCAAACTCGGTATGCAGGTAAATGGTCTGCCAGAACAGGTACCTGGCCCATACACCACCCGAGTAGGAGTTGAAGGAAAATACATTGGTGGTCGCACTGGCAGGCAGGTAGCTGTAGTCGATCTTAAAGCGGTCGTAACTATAGCCCAGGCGCACACCCGCATAGAAATTATCGACAATTTTATAGCCTACAATGGGGGCAATGCCGACACTGATCTGCTGGCCGATGCCCAGGCGAAAATCGCCGCCCAGCACCAGTTTGTCCCGGTCAAAGCCTTTCTTTGTACTTGTTTTCTTCGCGGTTTTCCGGCCGCTGCTGTTGTAGATGTTTTGCGCCTCGCTCGTCGTAGCCAGCA
>JAEUVW010000009.1 GCA_016786525.1 Chitinophagaceae bacterium | reverse complement strand
GGCATAGTAAGGTCATCAATAGCAATGCATTGTTGTGGTAAGAAAGAAATAAAGAATAAAAGAAATAATAGATGAGTGTTTGCCGGCTTATCTTCTGCCGCCGCCAAAACCGCCGCTACGGCCTCCACCACCACCGCCACCTCGCATACCTCCTCCTCCGTTAAAGGAAGGGGAACTGTGTTGCTGCATGGGGGCAGAGCGCTCAAAGTTGTTGTTGCGCATAGGAGCCTGCTGTTGCTGCTGCATTTGCATACCATTATTGTCGGGCTGCATGCGTCGTTCAGGACGGCCACCGCCCTGGAACATATTGCCGTTGTTCTGCTGTTGCTGCATGTTTTCATTGCCGTTAAAGCGACGATCTATACGGTTACCGCGATCCATTTGCATGCCCCTGTCCTGGTAGCCGCCGCGGTCCATCCGTTGCTCCTGGTTGCCATTATAAAAATTTCCTCCGCGGGGCCTGTTGTTTTCCATACGACCATTAGAGGAGTTGACCCGCATATCGTTCATCCGGCCATCCCTGTTCATCCTGTCGCGACCGGGACTTGTCCGGCCACCGCCGTTCATCATCCCGTTATCAGGGCCTGTGGTGCGCAATCCGCCACCCGGTACCCGGCCTCCGCCACCACGCAGTGCAGACGCAGAGCGAACATTGTTGTTGGCGATGTTGTTCATAGAATAGCGCGGGCCGTAGGTCACAGTGCGTCCTCTGCCCCAGCCGCCGCCATAGCCATATCCGCCACCGCCATACATACCGGCATAGTAGCCGTTCCAGTAGTTGCCGTAAAAACCGCCGCAGCCAAAACCGCCGCCATAACCCCATCCGGGACCCCAGCCACCGGCGTACATAGAAGGATAGTAAAAGCTGTTGAACCCGCCAAATCCATACCAGGATTGCCAGCCCCAGTAAGAGCCCCAGTAAGGGCCCGAACCGAAGCTCAGCGTGATGCCCGGGCGATACCAGGGGCTCCAGCCCCAATAGGGATCTACCCAGTATGGGTTGTACCAGTAAGGATTGGAGAAGGTGCTGAAATAAGGCCTGTTGTAAAAGCCGCGGCTGCCAAAACGATTGAAGTAAGTAGAATAGGTATAATCGTTGTCGTCGTAATCCTGGTAGGAATCGCCGGAATAGCTGTTGTTGTCGCCATTGTCATTAAAATCCCTGCTGTCGTTACGGCTGTAATCACGGTTGTCATTTTGCTCATTATCCGACCCCGTATTCCTGTTGGAGGATTGCCTGCGGGCATCCGACCCGTTAAAATAAATATCATCCTGGTAGGTATTCCTGCTTTGCGCAGATACCAGGGATAAACAGCTGAAGCTCAGCAGACCGGCTAAAATGATCTTTTTCATAGCAGTGATGTTTCGCGTTAAAAACAGCGCCTTAAAACTTTAGTGAAATTACTACATTTGCGGGCAGTAAAGACATAAGTAAGACTTAAAAAAAGCTGAAGCGTTTAATATGAGTAATGCATTAACAACCCGTTCACAAGACTACGCGCAATGGTACAATGACCTGATCCTCAAAGGCGGCCTGGCCGACTATTCCGCGGTACGGGGTTGTATGGTCATCAAACCCTATGGCTATGGCCTGTGGGAAAATATGCGAGATGTGCTGGACCGCAGGTTTAAGGAAACCGGCCACCAGAATGCCTATTTCCCTTTGTTTGTACCCAAAAGCCTGTTTGAAGCCGAAGAGAAAAACGCTGAAGGCTTTGCGAAAGAGTGCGCCGTGGTGACCCATTACCGCCTGAAAAACGATCCGTCCCATCCCGGAAAACTGATCATTGACCCCAATGCCAAACTGGAAGAAGAGCTGGTGGTGCGTCCTACCTCGGAAGCGATCATCTGGAGCACCTATAAAAACTGGATCCAGAGTTACCGGGACCTGCCTTTGCTGATCAACCAATGGGCCAACGTTGTACGCTGGGAAATGCGTACGCGCCTGTTCCTGCGTACCGCAGAATTCCTGTGGCAGGAAGGACATACAGCGCATGCCAGCAAAGCCGAGGCGATTGAAGAGACCAAGAAAATGATCGAAGTCTATGCACAGTTTGCGGAAGAATACATGGCTTTACCCGTTTTGCGCGGTGTAAAATCGGCCAACGAACGCTTTGCCGGAGCCGAAGATACCTATTGTATCGAGGCGCTGATGCAGGACGGGAAAGCCTTGCAGGCTGGCACTTCACACTTCCTGGGCCAGAACTTTGCCAAGGCTTTTGATGTGAAGTTTTCCGATAAGAATAACCAGCTGGAGTATGTATGGGCCACCAGCTGGGGCGTATCTACCCGCCTGATCGGTGCGCTGGTCATGGCGCACAGTGATGACGAAGGCCTGGTGCTGCCGCCAAAACTGGCTCCCCTTCAGGTAGTGATCGTACCGATCTATAATAAAGATGAATCCGTACGCCAGCGCCTGGACGAAACTGCGGATAGCCTTATGAAGGAACTGCGCAGCAAAGGTATCCGCGTGCAGTATGACAATGACGACAGCACCCGTCCCGGATGGAAATTTGCCGAACACGAGCTGCGTGGTGTACCGGTACGTGTAGCCCTGGGACCCCGCGACCTGGAGAACAAGCTGGCCGAAGTAGCCCGCAGGGATACCAAAGAAAAACAAAGCCTGTCGCTGGACGGCCTGTCCGGGCATATCGAAGGCCTGCTGACCGACATCCAGCAAAACCTCTACAATCGGGCACTGCAATTCCGCGAGGAAAAAAGCAGCAAAGCCGATAACTGGGATGAGTTTGTACAGTTGCTCGATGAAAAAACAGGTTTTGTCTATGCACATTGGGATGGTACACCCGAAACAGAAGAAAAGATCAAAGAACTGACCAAAGCAACGATCCGCTGCATCCCGCTGGACAACCCGCAGGAAGAAGGCAAATGCATCCTGACAGGCAACCCGTCGAAAGAGCGGGTAGTGTTTGCCAGGGCATATTAATACCATCATTTTTTATCAGGATGACCGTTGGGATACCAGCGGTCATTTTCTTTATATTAGCGCATGAAAAACAGGTTTTCAGTTTGGGCCATTGTGCTGGTGTCGGTTTGTTTCATAGCTTTTCGTTGTCTGCATTTTCAAAACGGCAGCCGGAACGGCTATAATGCAGCTACCTGGGATGCCTTTGGCTATTATATGTACTTACCTTCCGTCTTTATTTACCACGACGTAAAAGAACTGAAATGGGTAAGCGGTATTGACAGTACTTACCAGGTCACCGGCGGTGTCTTTTACCAGGCCATACCCCTGGAATCCGGTACTTATACCAATAAGTACCTCCTTGGCGTTTCCATCCTTCAGATGCCGTATTTCCTGATCGGGCATTACCTGGCTGGTTTATACGATGAACCGCAGGACGGCTTTTCTTCCCCCTACCAATATGCTTTGATTTTTGGCGCGATATGCTGGGCTGTTATCGGCTTTGTGTTCATCCGCAAAGTACTGCTTCGCTTTTTTGAGGACCGTGTGGCAGCGTTTACAATAATACTGATCGGCCTGTGCTCCAACCTGATCCAATATGTGTCTGTTGATGCCGTGCAAAGCCATGTATACATTTTCACTTTGTACGCATTGGTGCTTTGGTTTACGATACGCTGGCACGAAGCTCCCCAATATCCTTATGCTATACTGATCGGGCTGACCTGCGGCCTGGCTACGATCTGCAGGCCTACAGAACTGATCATCATCTTTATCCCCCTGCTGTGGAACATGCATAGCCCCGGTGCCCGAAAGGCGAAGAAGGAACTGTTAACCCGCTACCGTATGCAAGTGCTGGCCTGTATC
>JAEUVW010000386.1 GCA_016786525.1 Chitinophagaceae bacterium | reverse complement strand
TAGTCATCACCAATTATCCTGAAGGCGGTACAGAAATGCTCAGTGCCGACAACAATACCGAAAACGAATCAGCCGGTACACGTACCCTTTCGTTTGGCCCTGAGCTGTACATTGAGCGGGAAGACTTTATGGAGGAGCCTCCGAAGAAATTTTTCCGCCTGGGCCCCGGCCTGTCCGTACGCCTGAAACACGCCTATATCATCACCTGCAATGAAGTTGTCAGGGATGCAGAGGGGACGGTGACGGAGCTGCATTGCAGCTATTACCCGGATAGTAAAAGCGGCAGCGATACCAGCGGCATACAGGTAAAAGGCGTCATCCACTGGGTGAACGCGGCTGATGCCGTAGCAGCTGAAGTACGGCTGTACAACAGGTTGTTTACCGTAGAAGACCCTGCCAATGCGGAAGGTGACTTTAAAGATCATATCAACCCTGCTTCTATGGAAGTGATCCATACCGCTATGGTAGAGCCTTCCCTGCTGAACGCAACGCCGGGTACTCCGTTCCAGTTCCTGCGCAAAGGTTATTTCTGTGTAGACAACGACAGCAATGCGGGACAGCTTGTGTTTAACCAAACAGTAGGACTGAAGGACACTTTTGCCAAAGAGATGAAAAAGTAGCTTTTTGGTTTACCGGATAGCAACAGAAGCCGCAACAATGTTGTGGCTTCTGTGTTTTTGAAATAAGACCTATAAGGTTTTTGAAACCTTATAGGTCTTTACTATTGGGCAGTTTTTTTTTCAAAACGAGTATATTTCTTCGTCTTTATGCCAGGCAACGCTGTACTATTGCGCCAGGTTTTACCAATGGTCCTTCTTTTCAAATCGATACCGGTAAAGACTTCAGACAGTTTTCTGGAGAAAGCCTGCCTTTTCTTTGGTTTGTTAGGGCAGGCTTTCCCTGAAAACAACAGGTTTTCGACCCCTGCATCCTGTAAATCGCCGCAGGAAATGATATAACACTACCCTGCTCCTGCCTGCCGACCTTTATGCTTCATTTATATCGATAACCCATAAAATGAAGAATATGAAAAAGATAACCATAACACTGCTTGCACTGTTGTGCCTGGACAGTGTGGCTTCGGCGCAGGCTGTGCCAAAGACAAAAACAAAAAACAGGGAGCAACAGGGCGTCATGATGTCGGATACACCCAATACAAT
Organism: Chitinophagaceae bacterium; assembly: GCA_016786525.1. Taxonomy (GTDB): domain Bacteria; phylum Bacteroidota; class Bacteroidia; order Chitinophagales; family Chitinophagaceae; genus Rurimicrobium. The sequence goes on along the minus strand of JAEUVW010000386.1, from coordinate 1,248 downwards.
TGCTCCGGTAACGCCTGCAGACCGTACACGCAACAATAATACAACAAGCCCCCGTACGGACCCTGCGCTACCCACAAGAAGCAACCCGGACAATAATAACACCAAGCAACAACAGCAGAACAGCATGGATACACAGCCCCTGAACCGCAACAGCAGCGGTCAGAATGAGCGAAACACAGACATGCAGCGGAACCGCAGTGATATCAATATGAACACTAATGACATCCTGGGCAGCCCTACACCGTCTACGCCACCTCCGATGAGTAAATAAGCTTTCAGGCAGCAGAATTTGCTAAAAGTGCGAGATTTTACGAGAATCTCGCACTTTTAGTATCATTTACCCTATCCTAAGACAGTTCCAGGTTTCCTTCTACCGAATCATCAATCGTCTTGCCGCTAATGGCCCCGGCAAACATTTTGAGGGTGGCGACGAAGTTGCCGCTCTTACTGTCCCAGTAATACCCTTCTTCCGGCTCTACCCTGATAATGGAAATGCGCGGATCATTTTCGCCTTCTGTGAACCAGGTCTTCAGCAAAGGATTCCATATCTCTTTGATCTTGCTGCGGTCGGCATGAAGGTAAGCCTTTGCTTTAAGGTACATCAGGTCGGAATGCGCGGAACCGTGAAAATATAATTTCACATCCGGCACTGCCGCTATTTCAGCATTTTTATGGCTGTCTTTGGGACTGACGAACCAAAGTATCCCCTGCTCATCTGTTTTGAGGATGCTCATCGGTCTTGCGCCTTTAAAACGGCCCTCTGTTGTTTCGGTACAAAAAAAACAGATCATGGCCTGCCCGGCCAGGTCTTTGATCTTGTCTACTGCCGCTGCACCCTGCAGGTCGCGGAGATTGTCTTTTTCCTGGTATTGTGTTATGCTGTTCATTTTTGGTTTATTTATTGTTGCGTATATTTTTTGATCACTTTCTTCAGGTCAATGCCTTTGCCCAGCACCGGTTTAAAAATGTCGCCTTCACTGCGCATGCGTTCTATCGCATTGAATATCGTAAAGTCTTTCATCTGCAAACCTTTCTTCACTTCCTCCCAATGCAGGGGCATGGATACGGTAGCGCCTGGTTTCGGCCGCAGCGAATAGGGCGCAGCAATAGTAGCCTGGGGCCTGTTTTGCAGGAAGTCGAGGTACATCTTGCCCCTGCGTTTAGACACAATGCGTTCCAGGCTGGTGTAAGAAAGCTCTTTATGGACCAGTGTCACCACGATCCTTGCAAATTCTTTGGATTGCTCGT
>JAEUVW010000037.1 GCA_016786525.1 Chitinophagaceae bacterium | reverse complement strand
CTCATTCTGAAGGCAATAGATCATAATAATATATGGGGAAAGTAGCATTAATATCAGGTATCACCGGGCAGGATGGAGCCTACCTGGCAGAATTGCTTTTAGGCAAGGGATATGTGGTGCATGGTATTAAACGCCGCAGTTCCCTGTTCAATACGGACAGGATCGATCACCTGTATGAAGATCCGCATGTCAACAACAGGCATTTTGTCCTGCATTACGGGGATTTGTCAGACAGTTCCAACCTGATCCGCATTATACAGGAAGTACAGCCGGACGAAATTTACAACCTGGGGGCGATGAGCCATGTCAAAGTGAGCTTTGATGCACCAGAATATACGGCCAATGCTGACGGTATCGGCACTTTGCGGATACTGGAAGCCATACGCCTGCTGGGACTGACGAAAAAAACAAAAATTTACCAGGCTTCTACCTCCGAACTGTATGGCCTGGTGCAACAGGTACCGCAAAGCGAGACCACACCGTTTTATCCCCGTTCTCCCTATGCGGTGGCAAAAATGTATGCCTACTGGATCACGGTAAACTACCGCGAAGCCTATGGCATGTTTGCCTGCAACGGTATCCTGTTCAACCACGAAAGCCCTTTGCGCGGAGAGACCTTTGTGACCCGCAAGATTACCAGGGCGGTGGCACAGATGGCCCTTGGCTTGCAGGATAAACTGTATATCGGCAATATGGATGCCCGCCGCGACTGGGGACATGCCCGCGACTACGTGGAAGCGATGTGGCTGATGCTGCAGCAGGAGCAAGCGGAAGACTTCGTGATCGCCACGGGCGTGACCACCACCGTACGCGACTTTATCAAAATGGCTTTTGCTGAGATCGGGGTTACCATCGGCTTCAAAGGAGAAGGTGTGGAGGAAAAAGGCTATGTACTGGCTTCCTCTTCATCCGAGTATCAATTTACCGAAGGGCAGGAAATCGTCAATGTCGATCCCCGCTACTTCCGTCCTACCGAAGTAGAGCTGCTGATCGGAGACCCTTCAAAAGCAGAGCAAAAGCTGGGCTGGAAGGCAAAGTGCAGCCTGGAAAACCTGGTGAAGGAAATGGTCGCTTCCGACCTGGAGTCATTCAGAAGAGAGCGGATGCTCAAAGAAGCAGGATTTAAAATTTTAAAGCAATACGAATAGGCGTGCTAAAGCTTCGTGATGAATAAAAACGATAAAATTTATATAGCCGGTCACAGGGGTATGGTAGGAAGCGCTATCATGCGTCAGCTGGAAGCTGGTGGTTTTCAAAATATCATTTTCAGAACATCCGCAGAACTGGATTTGCGCCGGCAACAGGATGTGGCTGATTTCTTTGCACAGGAAAAACCGGATTACGTGTTCCTGGCAGCCGCGAAAGTGGGCGGGATAATGGCCAACAATACTTACCGGGCCGACTTCTTGTATGAAAACCTGATGATCCAGAACAATGTGATCCACGCCGCTTACCAGAACGGGGTGCAAAAGCTGATGTTCCTGGGGTCTTCCTGCATTTATCCCAAACTGGCCCCGCAACCGCTGAAGGAGGAATACCTGCTGACGGGCTTACTGGAACCTACCAACGAGCCTTATGCCATAGCCAAAATAGCCGGTATTAAAATGTGTGACGCCTACAGGGCGCAGTATGGCTGCAATTTTATATCCGTGATGCCGACCAACCTGTATGGCCCTAATGATAATTATGACCTGAACAATTCGCATGTGCTGCCTGCGATGCTGCGCAAATTCCACGAAGCGAAAGCAGAGGGTAAGGAAAGCGTAACACTATGGGGCAGCGGAACACCGATGCGTGAATTCCTGCATGCAGATGATATGGCTGCGGCCTGTGTGCACCTGATGCAGCAGTACGACGAAGAAGGCCTTGTCAATATCGGCACAGGCAAAGATATCAGCATCAAAGACCTTGCCCTGCTGATTAAAGAGATAACAGGATTCGAAGGAGCGATCATTTGGGACAGCTCCAAGCCGGACGGCACGCCCCGCAAACTGATGGATGTAAGCAAACTGAAATCCCTGGGTTGGGAAGCGGCGATCGGGCTGGAAGAAGGGATCAGCAGCGTTTACCAGGACCGGTTTATGCGCGCAGATGCCTTATAATAAAGCGGAGCCGCAGGAGCCGCAATGGTATGTGATCGTTACCCGGCCGCGCGCAGAAAAAAAAGTGAGTGAAGGTCTGGCCAAATCGGGGATCACGCATTTCCTGCCTCTGCAAAAACAGTTGCGGCAGTGGAAAGACAGGAAGAAACAAGTAGACATGGTCCTGTTCAACGCTTACCTGTTCGTCTGCCTGGAAGAGCAATGCAGGAACGATGTGTTTGCGGTGCCCGGTGTACTTAAATATCTCGTCGCCGGGGGCAGGCCCTGCACCATCAGCGAAGAAGAAATAGCCCGGATCAGGAGAATCTGCCAGTATGAATCGGAAATCGTGGCCAGTAGCGAGGAGTTTGTACCGGGCGATGAGGTCACGATCAGCGGAGGGCCGCTGAAAGGCCTGGAGGGTACACTGATTGAAAAGGAAAATGCAGCGTACCTGTCCATAAGAATTGAAAAAATCGGGTATTCTGTTTCGTTTAAGATAGACAGAAACCTTGTACATAAAAGAAGAAAATGAGCTGTGGCCTTTTGCAGCAGTTAACTTGGTTGCATTTTTTTAAAAGCGGATGTAACTGAGCGCGGCGAAGCCATAGAAAAAACTGAGTCATGAGCAATACGGCGATAAAGGTTGAGGATCTGGGTAAACTATACCGGCTTGGTGAAGTCGGCACCGGAACGATCAGTCATGACCTGAACCGGTGGATCGCCAAAGTGCGTGGTAAAGAAGATCCCTTTGCAAAGGTGGGCGAGACCAATGACCGCACCAGCAAAGGCGAGAGCGATTATGTCTGGGCACTGCGCGATGTAAACTTTGAAGTGCAGAAAGGAGAAGTGCTGGGTATTATCGGGCGCAACGGCGCCGGGAAAAGCACCCTGCTCAAACTGCTGAGCAAGGTGACGCAACCCACAACAGGCCATATTAAAGTCAACGGCCGGATCGCCAGTTTACTGGAAGTCGGCACCGGTTTTCACCCCGAGATGACCGGAAGGGAAAATATATTCCTGAATGGCGCGATCATGGGCATGACGAAGAGAGAGATCCGGTCCAAGTTTGATGAGATCGTTGACTTTGCGGGTGTGGAGCGCTATGTGGACACACCGGTAAAACGGTACAGCAGCGGTATGTATGTACGCCTGGCCTTTGCGGTAGCAGCGCACCTGGAGCCGGAGATCCTGATCGTGGACGAGGTGCTGGCCGTAGGCGATGCGGAATTTCAGAAAAAATGCCTGGGTAAGATGAAAGATGTGAGTGTGAATGAAGGCAGAACGGTCTTGTTTGTCAGCCACAACATGGAGGCGGTACAGAACCTGTGCACCAGCGGCCTGCTGATGCAGAACGGCAGGCTTATTGCCAATGATGGTATCGAAAACATTATTGCCAGCTATGTGTCTAAATTCTTAAAGCAGGATACGGTGAAGGTCTGGACCAGGGAAGAAGCGCCCGGCAATGAATATGCCCGTTTGCTGAAGGCCAGGGTGGCCAACCTGGCTACGGATTCCGACCTGGAGTTTGATACCTTGTCCGGCTTTGCCATAGAGCTGGAAATAGAGAACCTGAAGGACGAAATGCAGCAGCTGGACCTTACGTTCCACCTGGAAGATGAAAGGGGAATCCTGGTAACGGTCAGCTCTACCTTTTTTGCGCAGCAGCCGGCTACTTACGGAAAAGGGACTTGGCGTGTATCCACCCAATTTCCCGGCGATGTGCTGAATGAAGGTATTTATACGATTTCCCGGCTTCTGCTCGTAAAAAACAGGGGGCATGTCGTTGCGGAATGGAAAGACGTACTGACCTTTGAAATGTTGCCCCAGCGCTCCGGCATTGTGGGTTGGCAGGGCCAGAAGGAAGGTGTGGTCAAAGTAAGTAATTTACCCTGGAGAATCGATTATATATGATCAATGTAACAAAGGTTTTTCTGCCGCCTAAAGAACAATTGTATGCCTATTTCGATGCCATCATTGCACGGGCATGGGTAACCAATAACGGCCCCCTTGTCAATGAACTGGAGCTGAAGCTCAGGTCTTATTTAGGCGTAGATAAGCTGCTGTTCCTGAACAACGGGACCATTGCAATCCAGATTGCCATTAAAGCCCTGGACCTGAAAGGTGAAATCATTACCACGCCGTTTTCTTATGTAGCGACCACTTCCTCCATCGTGTGGGAATCCTGCACACCGGTGTTTGTGGATATTGATCCCGCTACACTCAATATAAACCCCGAACTGATCGAACAGGCGATCACCCCCGAAACAAAAGCGATCCTTGCGACGCACGTTTTTGGGAATCCCTGCGCAATCGATAAAATACAAGCCATTGCCGACCGGCACGGGCTGAAAGTGATCTACGACGCCGCTCATTGCTTCGGTACCGTGTACCGGGGCAAATCGGTATTTTCTTTCGGCGATATCAGCACGGCCAGCTTCCATGCCACCAAGCTGTTTCATACCACCGAGGGTGGCGCTGTTTTTACCAACGACGACTTCCTGTTCCGTAAAATGGGCCTGCTCCGCAACTTTGGGCATACCAGCCCGGTAACGTTTGAAAACGCGGGTGTGAACGGGAAAAATTCAGAATTTCATGCCGCTATGGGCCTGAGCGTGCTCACGCACATGAATTCCATCACAGAGAAAAGAAAGGAGCAATGGCTGTACTACAGGGAGAAACTGAAGCAGCTGCCCCTGCAATTCCTGGAAATCACAGAAGGCACGACAAACTATAATTATTCGTATTTCCCTATCATTCTTGAAAGTGAAGAAAAACTGCTGAAGATGGTGGAAGCGCTGAACCTGCAATACATCTACCCCCGCCGGTATTTTTATCCTTCACTCAATACGCTGGATTTTGTGACCCATCGCCCGTGTCCGGTATCTGAGTCCATTGCCCCCAGGGTATTGTGCCTGCCCCTGTACCACGACCTGTCCTTTGCTGAGCAGGAAATGATCGTCAGGGTAATTGCTTCCAATTAAAAGACCTTGTTATGTTAATCTTAGGATCAGGAGGACTCGCACTGCAACTCATCGATGAGTTTGAAAAGGCCTTTGCAGAGCAGCTTGTTTTCTGGAACGACAGCGGGCCTGAAGAAAATATCATTACCCGAAAATATCCGCTGATCAGCACTGATGCCGGGGTGAAAGAGCATTTTGAAAAGAACGGCCCGGATTTTATCATCGCAATTGGTGGCGTACACAACAGGGAAAAGCTGCTGGCACGTTTTGAAAGCCTAGGCGGAAGTGCGCAAACATTTATCGCATCGTCTGCGTCTGTCTCAAAATACAGCACTATGGAAAAGGGAGTGCTGATCTCCACGAACGCTATCCTGGAGGCCGGCGTGTCTGTAGGCCTGGCTACTTTGATCAATACCAGCGCGGTGATCACACACGAATGCACTATAGGCAATTATAATGAAATAGCGCCGATGGCCACATTCGGAGGAAAGGCGGTTACCGGGGATTTTGTGTTCATAGGACTGAATGCCACAGTGCTGCCCAAGATCCGTATCGGCGCTCATTGTACCGTAGGCGCGGGCGCCGTAGTAGCAAAAGACGCTGCGTCTTACACAACAATAAAGGGGGTGCCTGCAAAATGATGAATCGTGTGAAACTAAGTATATGCTGCATTACCTATAATCATGAGCTGTTTATTGCGCAGGCTATCGATAGCTTTTTGATGCAAAAGACAAACTTTGATTTCGAAATCGTTATCGGTGAAGATGCTTCCAAAGATGCCACACGCAGCATCCTGCTGAAGTATCAGCAGCAGCATCCTGATAAAATAAGATTATTGCTTCATGACCGGAACATTGGCATGATTCCCAATTTTTACCAAACCCTGTCCGCCTGTACCGGCGAGTATGTCGCGATTTGCGAAGGCGACGACTACTGGATACACGACGACAAACTGCAGATACAAACGGATTGGATGGATGCCCACCCTGAGTTTTCCTTTCATTTCCACCGGGTGAACCGGCGGCGTAACGGCGCCTTTGTTGACTTTTTTCCCGACCTGGAGCAAGATACGGTCATAGACTTTACCCGCTTGCTGCGTGACTGGAATATTGCGATCGGGGCTATGGTATTCCGCCGCGATTTATTGCCGGGACCGGAGCTGATGCTGAGTGCGAAGGTGGGCGATCAGTCGCTGTGCTATGGCCTCGCTACGAAAGGAAATATTTTTTATAGTGCCGACTGCCTGGGCGACTACAGGTACCACCCCGGCGGTATCACCAACGATCAATCCATTTTCTGGGACATCGAGCGCATCAAAATGTTTCGCAAGCTGATGGAGTTTGAGGGCAAGGCATTCAGGGCACAGATCGAGCAAAAGATCGTTGCGCTGATGATGCCCAAGATTACTTACCTCAGGGGCCTGCCGTTTTCGGTAAAAAAGATAAAGGCCTACCTGGGATTCTATAAGGAGTTATTTGTTGATTTTGATTTTTTGAGTCCGCAGTTAAGACGTACGATTTACAGCCGCTTATTTATTACACATAAAGAACAGGGGTGAAAAAACTAAGATACATTGATGCCTTAAGGGGCCTGGCCGTATTGGGGGTGCTGGTGGTACACTGCAGTAAAGCAGGAAAATCGGTGTACCCCTTTATGGTGGAGAATGTGCTGAACTTCGGGGCCATGGGTGTGCAACTGTTTTTTGTCATCAGCGCCTGTACGCTTTTTTTATCGGCGCACAAGCGCAGTAAGGAAGAACTGCATCCCAAAACTAACTTTTTTATACGCCGCTTTTTCCGGATAGCACCGCTTTACTACCTGGCGATCATATACTACTTGTGGCAAAACGGCACGGCACCCAATTACTGGACAGGATACGAAAAGGAGGTTTCCGGCTGGATGGTCGGTGCCAATTTTTTCTTCCTGCATGGCCTGAACCCTTATTCAGTAAATAGCCTGGTACCCGGTGGCTGGTCGATCAGTGCAGAGATGCTGTTCTACTGCCTGGTGCCCTTGCTGGCAGCAAGGATCAGGGACCTGAATGCGGCCATCCTGTTCCTGGCCGGATGCCTGGTGTTTAAGACCGGCTTTGACCTGCTGCTGACCACTAAGCCATTGATCGCTAATGTCGATCTCTGGAACAGCTTTTTATACTTCAGCCTACCCAGCCAGTTGCCTGTTTTTGCCCTGGGCTTTATCCTGTACTTCCTGGTCTTCGTGCCGGAAGGTACCGTGGCCATAAACCGCAAATATCTGCTGGTACTGGCCATAGCCCTGATGATACAGCTGTCTATGGGCTACAATGTGCAGCATATTGTATTTGCTGCAATGGCCGTGCTGCTGGGCTATGCCCTTTCGGTGGCGGATAGCAGGATACTGGTCAACCGGCTTACCGTATATATGGGCAAACTGAGCTTCAGCATGTACCTGATCCATTTTGCCGTCCTGTACTTCATGGAAAAATTCGGATGGCTGGAAGTATTGCCACCCGTCTCTGTAAAGAACAGCTTGGTCAACTTTGTCTTCAGGATGTCGCTGCTGCTGCCTTTGAGTATGATCGGATCCAGCATAACGTATTACGGGATAGAGTTGCCAACCCAGCGGGCGGGCAAGTGGCTGATCCGGAAAATAGAGGGAAAAGCATAGATGATGCAATTAAAGAAACAATTACACTTCAGCACCAATATGGGGCGTATGGGCAACCAGATGTTCCAGTACGCCTGTGCCAAAGCCATGCAATCGGAGCAGGGCTACCTGAGTTCGGTAAGCCATACCGATAAGATCGCCTATTTTAAACTGGACAAAGGAGAACGCTTTTTTAATAAGATAAAGTCGGTCCTGTTTTTCCGCTTATGGAAAAAAATATGGGGCAGCGAAGTGCTGAACACAAACCTGGAGTGCCTGCAAAGGCTATACAGGAATGAGCTACGGTCTATTCAAAAACCGACGCTTGTATGGGGCTTTTTCCAGTCACCGGTTTACTTTGACAGTATCCGGGAAAAGATAAAAGAGTACTTTACCGTAAAGGACGAATACAAAGAGGGCTTTCTGTCCTTTATGCAGGAAAACCGTTTGCAGCCGGGCGCTTATATTGCGCTGCACATCCGCCGCACAGACTATAAAGGTTTTGTTGTACCCGGTTTGCAAGGGGATGACTTTACGCTGCCGGTATCCTATTTTCATGCGGCGCTGCAACAGATCAGCAACGAAGAAAATCTGCCGGTGGTTTTTGTCAGCGATGAGCCCGACGCTATAGAAGGCTTGTTCCCCGAAATAAAGCAGAAGATCATTTCGAAGAATAACGAGATCACGGATTTCCTCATCTTACAGCATGCAGGAAAACTGGTCATTTCCAACAGTACCTATTCCTGGTGGGCTGCTTATCTCAACGGGTTTGCCGGGAAAAATATTTATGCACCGAAGTACTTTTTAGGATTTAAGGAACAAAAAGAAATACCGGTCCGCATCTATCCCGAAGCATGGCGGCAGGTAGCCGTCGGGGCTCATTTATCCTAACAAATCAGCATGCAAGCAGAATCAAAGTTTACATTAGTTACCCAGAGTTTTGGACGGGAATATGAATACAGGAGAGTGACGCTCGCGATTCTGAGTTTCTATTGTTTTGCAGACAAAGATGTTCCCACCCTGTTGTTTACCGATAAGCCCGGCTGGTTTGCTCCTTACCTGCAGGATTTTCCGGTACAGTATGTTTTGCTGACCCCGGAGAAAATAAAAACTATGAGGGGGGAGATCGATTTCCTGCACCGCATGAAGATCGCCCTCATCGAGGAAGCTTTCCAGCTTTCGGGAACGCACCTGCTGTATTCCGATTCGGATACTTTTTTCCTGGGTAATCCCGCTGCTTATTTTGCAGGGCTGGACGAAAGCAAAAGTTATATGCACCTGCACGAGTATGAGTTTGAGTACCTCAGGAATATGGCACTGCCTGCAGGAAAGACCTTTCGCGACTTCCTGGACATTATCGAGAACAGGAAGATCTTTTTGTCGGACGGGAGTGAGCTGCCGCTGAACGCATGTCATTCTTCCTGGAATGCGGGTGTCATGCTCCTGCATGCAGCCCACAGCCGCTGGATACCGGATGTGTACACGCTGACTGAGCAG
>JAEUVW010000269.1 GCA_016786525.1 Chitinophagaceae bacterium | reverse complement strand
AAACTTATTGCTCCGGTCCCTGAGACTTATGGAACAGTCTTGCTGCATGCTATTCTGTCCTTCGGGTTGCGCATTCCGCTTGCTAAAAAAGGGGCGCTCTTATCGAAACATATACTTCCCGCATAAGATCTTCCTTCGCGTATTCTGAATAAAGCACTCCCCAATACCCCGACTGCTCTATGTGTGGCGCAGCAATGGCTTCAGTATGATGACCTGTACATTGTGATCTTCCGTATACCCGGGGATTCCCGCTCCTGCCATCCTGTATTCTACCCTGAATTGGTGAACGAATTACCGGCAAAAGCACAGTGATATTTACTTATCATCAACGACCGGCATTCTTTAACTACTTTTTCAAAAAACACCTGAGCAATATAGGAGTAAATCAGGCTTTGTGCCCCTTTTTGCCCTATGTGCAACCTTACCAATGTGAACTGCAAAATTAGCCTGATGAACAGGCCGGATCATCACTTCTTCGTAAAATCTATTCGATAAATCATGAATATTGTTGTTCAAATTATCACATTTTGCATTTCCCGCTTACCAGAACACGCATTCAGTTCTTTCGGTAATTTTCCGGTTGAGGATCGCTTCCGGCTGGCAAGGACAACAGCTCTTTATGTAGTAAAAGATTGAGACTGAATGATCATCCTCCCCAAAAAGCAGTGCAGGCAATTTGAAAAGCAGGCAGCTGCGGCCTGTTGCACCTACTTGTGCCTGGATCTCAAAGCGCAGGTAAATTCCTTTGAGGGAACGAACTTAGGCATATACTGTTCCGGACCAGCCGCCCCCTTCGGTCCCATAATATCCCGGGCTTTTTTTCCGGCGCGTTTTTGCGCCCTAAAAGTGCCGAATGTCCTGAGACTTACATCCTCTCCTCTTTTTATCGCATCTTCAATCTCTGACAGAAGCGATTCAAGAACGACCAGAACGTTTGCTTTCGGGAGGTTTGTCTTCTCTGCAATGATAGATATAAGTTCTGTTTTTCTCATAATGCAATACTGCTAAAAGGATTTACGCTTCCTCAGTTCTCCCGTTTGGGTCCGGGTATAGGTTTTCATGCAAAAAGCATGCCGCCGTTATTTCCGCTGCACAAGTGTCTCTGTCTTCATCCCGACTTTTGATACCGTAACAATTGCCGGACTATAATGCGGAGGCAAACCCCTGTACCCCTTCCCTTTCATACTTTAAAATGCCGGCTTGACAATCCTGTCAGAATCGAATGTTCCGACTGGGAACCTGTTAAAAATAGCGGGAGTATTCCTCTGCAAAACAGTTTGTAATAATTTGCAAAACATATGGCATGATTTGCAAAACTAAAGACCGTTTGCACCGGTCATATTCATGAAAAATGTCCCTACGTTTGAGAAAAACAATGAGCAATACCAGACCAACACCCAAATTGGATGAACAGGACATTATTTACAGCACCTTTAATGGAGAAGACAGCTTCAGCAAAACGATTAAATGCACGTACTTTTTGATCGTATTGTTTTCGGAAGGCAATGGGGTACATTTCATAGACGATCATGAATATCCGATCAACAGGCATCAGCTCCACTTCCTGTTCCCCGGACAGCACCACCACTGGGAGACTGGGCCCGGAACCATTGCGCAACAGATCGTTGTTGGCAAAAAGGTATTCGAAGAGTTTTTAGGGATTAATGAACTCTTCTTTATCAAGCATAATCTTCACCCGGTGTTTAAGTTCAATGAAGACATACATCAATCCGTTTGCCGTGAAATGAAGGCTATTGAGCATGACCTCCGCTTATTGCAAATCGATAAGAACTGGAAGTCGATTATTCATATGCGGATGAATATCCTGAGCTCCATGATGAAGCAGGAAGCGGAGGAACATATTGATCGTTCATTGCTTGTCAAACTACCCCAGGTTGTCAGGCAGTTCTGGTCATTGATCCAGGAGCATTATAAAATGCAGAAGACGATATACTGGTATGCAGAAAGGCTGTGCATCTCTCCCAATTATTTGAACATATTGTGCAAAAAGAGCCTAAACATCAGTGCTTCCGAAATGCTTGACCGACGGGTTTTGCAGGACGCCAAACAACAGCTCCGGTTCTCTGACAAAACAATTAAAGAAATTGGCTTTGACCTCGGCTTTAAATCCCTGGCTTCGTTTTCTACCTTCTTCAGGAAAAAGACCAGTTTTTCCCCTTCCCAGTACAAAGAATAACCGGACTCCCGGCAGCAGTACCTGTATGGCGCATCAACTTTGAATTTACCAATGTCAAACAGCTTGTTGCCAGCTTGTTGTTGTTCAGGATATCTATCCTGTATGTTTCTCATTGTTCATCAGTCTGCAATTGCCCACCTTGCACTTTTGCTCCCCGGCTGACAGCCAATGCTGCAGGATCCGCTCAGGGATTGGATTGCCCATCCCGATCTCATAATGCACAGGAGTAATATAACGCGCATTGAAGCCGTTTTTTTTCCTGCTGCAATTTTTCCCTGCAACACCGTATTGATCATTTTATGATGATCTAAAAAACAAAAACAATGATTTGAAAAAGACTTTCTGAAGCAAGGAGATTTCCCTGATTTTTCACGGAACTAACTTTGCGTTTCTGCTTTTCCTACATAAAAAAGTCTTATCTGCTTAGTTGTATTATGAAGTCAAAATGTGGCGTACTTGCCCTGATATCCTCCACCGCTCCTGCTCTTGATAACTACCGTCCTGGGGGCAAAAGAATGAAACCGGCAACAGATCCGGACTGGGCCATTGAAAGAATTACAATCATGTATCAGCTGCTGTCTTTAGCCGCTACCAGCAAACATTTGGCAAGAAAAAAACGCTTGCAGTTCCGATGCCTATTTTTCCTGAATGTTCGCCTCCCTGGCAGTGTGCGCAATGAAACGACAATCGCTGCCAAAGCCCATCGGAGGGATCTCTCCTAATGAAGGCCGGCTCAAATAATACCTATCGCAGAAAAGAGCAATGCTATCCTGACCAGAAACAGAATGAAAGGCGAATCATGGTTCCCCTGTCCGGAAAGCCAGGTAAAATCAAAAAGAACAAACTTAAATACACACCCGATCACGCAATATTTTATCCAGTCATGGATTAGTAGCGGCACAGGAGTTGACTGCTTTAAAGAGATATCATATGAAGTATGCACTAAATGACTTGCAAAAAATACCATTAGAAAAGCGACTTGAAATTATTGAAGGGATAATAACAGCGCCCCCTTGCTGCAATAAAACAAGCTCAGACCATGCATCGAAGATGTTGCCAGGCGAACAGGGCCTGCATCCCGGCCGACCTCCTTTAAAGACCACCGGACTGTAAACCTGAAAAAGAGCCGGGCACCTGAAGTGCCGATGATGTGTATTGACCAAATGATCTTAAACAAACCTCAATGAAAAAAGTTTTACTTTTTGTACTCCCGTTTGCGGGAGCAAAAACGGCACTTGCCCAATGCCCGGACCTGTCTACAGCCAAAAAGCCTATGGCGTCCTCGTTTCACAGCTCTGTGATCATTGATTACAACCATACGGTACGGTATTGGGGTGATGGTGCCAGCCCGACCTCGCCGGGCGCCCACGTGTATGTGCCCAATACACTCACGGGATACGCCGGAACACCAATATCAGTTGCAGCCGGCAGCGTAGGCAATTCGGCACAACACCAGCTGTACCTTCATACCTCCGATACCCTTTACGGCTGGGGTTACAGCAACAAGACTATCGACGCCGCTACCGGGGGAAATGTAGCGCTGACAGCCATTCCTTTACCTGTTGGCGTGCGTACCTCAGACATTAATTTTATTGAGGCTGCTAACGGGGGATTAGGAATTGTCACCAATTCAGGAGCAGTATATATCAGGAGGGGGAATACTGTTTTCAGTACCGGACGCATATACGGGGATGGTTCTACCACTTTGGATGCGACCACCGGTTGGCATCAGGTCCTTACGGATGTTGCAACACCGCTCACCGGTGTCACCCGGCTTTCCTTTTCATCCAGGGCCTTAATGGCGCTTACTTCTTCCAACACGGTATATGTATGGGGAGACGCCACTTACCTGGGGGACGGCACAGGAGCCACAGACAGGCCCTATGCAAGCCTGATGACCATGCCCTCCGGCATTACCGCGGTAGATGTCAATATCAATTCGCGTTCCGGTGAAAATGCAGCGGAGTTTATCCTGGGTAATGACCAGCGCATGTATGGTATAGGCAACAATGCTTCGGCCGTTATGGGCCAGGGCAGCGGTGCTGCTACTTCCTTTACTTCCTGGGTAGCTGTAAAAGGCCCTGATGGTACCGGCACCCTGGACAACATTGTCCTGATCGGCTCCAACAACCCGTATATATTTTCCGCAAATGCTTTCGCTGTCGGAGCTTTGACCTCTTCGGGGGCATTGTACCTGTGGGGTACTAATGATTATGATATGATCGGCGGAGATACCCTTGCTTCTCCTTCAAAGGACAGCGCCGTTTACACACTGCCCCGGATACCGCCCAACTTTACCTATAACAATGCCGCAATCGGCTTTTTTGAAATGGGCGGCCACACCACGGCAGCCTTCCTGGCCGGTTCCAGCAAATTCTGCTACATCGGCCATAAGGTACGCGGCAGTATGGGAGATGGTACCAGCGCCAGCTCTACCCGTAAATCCTTTGACTGTATCAATACCCCAGAAGAGTTTGTGTGCCCACCGGCTCCGGCCATCGGTTGCCCCCTGCCTTCAGCCAACGATATCTTTGCTTCCTCCAACCACGCCACCCTGGTCATCAATGGTGCACCGGCCGTAGCCTTCTGGGGCGAGGCCGCCAGCTCAGCAGAGCCGGGCATCAACCTTACTGCTGCAAAGACCCTGTATGAGTACAGCGGCAGGCCTATCGGCGTGGCCGCCAGTGCGATCTCTGCCGCTTCTTCGGCCCAGGGCACCCAGATGTGGGTGCAGACCGATGCGGGTGTCTGGGGCTGGGGCTACAGTGCCAACACGATACAGACACAGCGCCTGAACTCCGTACCCATTACCAGCCTGAACCTGCCTTCCGGCGTCACGGCTGCGACAACAAGCTTTATCCGCTCCTCCAGGGGTGGGATTGCCCTGGT
>JAEUVW010000260.1 GCA_016786525.1 Chitinophagaceae bacterium | reverse complement strand
ACACAGCAATTGGGCAAAGATCATTTTGAAGGGAAAGTGTCCCATTCCTTCGGTCCTTTGAACGCTACCCAGTGGAACAATATGTTTTATAAGCACCTGGATCATCACCTGGCACAGTTCGGTGTATAAAGTTTAGCTGCGCGTACCCGCCATTTTTGCTAGGTTTGCACGCAGGTATAAAACCTTTTTTAAAAAAAGACAGTCATGGCCTCAGCGACAAATTCACGTGCGCTTGTCCTCAAAATAATCTTCATCTCTGTAGGTGTGGTCATCCTGTCGCGCCTGTTCTTCCTGCAATTGTTTGAAGACAAGTACAAGGTGATGGCCAACGACATTGCCATCCTGCGCAAAGTGGTGTACCCGCCGCGGGGCGTTATTTACGACCGGAAGGGCAAGGTAATGCTCAATAACGAGGTAGTCTATGACCTGGTGGTAACCCCTATTGAAGCAAAGAAAAACCTGGATACCGCCCGGTTTTGCGAAGCCCTGGGCATTGATGCGGCGCAGTATGATAAAATGATGACCCGCGCGGTAAACAAGGGAGGCTGGGTACGGCAGACTGTCTTTCTCGAAGAGCTGTCGCAGGCCCAGGCTGCCCGTTTCCAGGAAAATATCTTCCTGTTCAACGGCTTCCAGATGGTAGAGCGCAATATCCGCTCCTATCCCAGCCCGCATGCCGGTGTGGTATTGGGCTATATCGGGGAAGTGTCCCCGGCCATGCTGCAAAAAGAACGCTTTAAAAGCTACAACCAGGGAGACTACGTAGGCATTGACGGCCTGGAAGCGCAATATGAAGAAGTATTGCGCGGGCAGCGCGGCATTTATTTTATCGAGAAAGATAATTTCAACCGCCCCCGCGATTCGTACAAAGGCGGTATACTGGATACCCCTGCTGTAGCCGGCCGCAGCATCGAACTGTACCTGGATGCCGACCTGCAGGCCTATGGAGAAAAGCTGATGGCCAATAAGCTGGGCAGCGTGGTCGCAATAGACCCGTCTACCGGCGGTATCCTGGCCATGGTCAGCAGCCCGTCTTATGACCCGAACCTGCTGCGGGGCAAAGAGCGGTCAAGAAATTTCGGTAAACTGTTCCTCGATGCGACCAAGCCCCTGTTTAACCGCGCTATGAAAGGTTCGTACAATCCCGGTTCTACCCAAAAACCGCTCACGGCCCTGGTGGCGCTGGATGAACGCGTCATCACGCCTTCCTATGGCTATCCCTGCGGCGGCGGCTACTATGCCTGCGGCAAAAGGATCGGTTGCACCCATAGCGGCGGCGGCCACGCGGCCAATCTGCGCCTGGCTTTGGCCAACTCCTGCAACGCCTACTTCGTGCATATCTACCGGCTGGCTGTAGACAAGAAGGAATACGGCAATGTCAAAAACGGGCTGCACAAGTTCTATGAGCACATGTATTCCTTCGGCCTGGGGCATCCCATTGGCGTAGACCTTCCTTCAGAGACAGGGGGCACCTTGTTTGACACCAAGGATTATGACAAGATGTACAACGGCTCCTGGAATTCCTGTACCAATCTCTTTGTCGGGATGGGGCAGGGCGAAATAGCCAGCACCCCGCTGCAGATGGCCAATGCGATGTGCATCATTGCGAACAAAGGGTATTACTACATCCCGCACTTTGTAAAGTCGGTGGCTAAAAATCCCAAAGACCCCATACTGGCCAAATACCTCGAAAAACACACGGTAACCCATATCAGCGATTCGGCCTTTACCGTAGTGGGCCTGGGTATGATGGATGTGGTGGACAGGGGTACCGGAACGGTGGCGAAGCTGCCGGGTGTGGAGGTGTGCGCCAAAACGGGTACGGTGGAGAACAAGGCTATTGTGAACGGGCAGGTGATGAAGCTGCAGAACCACTCTGTTTTCGTGGCTTATGCACCCCGTGTTAATCCTAAAATAGCCATTGCGGTGATCGTCGAAAATTCAGGTTACGGTGCCACCTGGGCGGGGCCGGTCGCCAGCCTGATGATCGAAAAATACCTGTACGATTCGGTCGCTGTAAAACGCAAATACCTGGAAGATAAACTGTACAATGCACGCATCATACCGCAGTATACCTTTATCATCGACTCCGCACGCCGGCAAAGGGACCGCCTGATCTGGGAGCGCAAAGTAGACAGGAAAAAGTATGAAGACAGCATACAACATTACCGCGATTCGCTGATGATCCGCAACTGGATCCGGAAAAACCTTATGTAACATTTCACGCCAATGACACAAAAGCCCAACAGGAAAAACAGGTTAACGTTATTGATCTTTCTGGCCCTGATACTGGGTATAGGCCTGGGATTGCTGCTGAATGCACAATATGTGCAGGAGGATAACCTGGCCATCCAGCAGGTCGAAGCCTCGGTAAACGCGCTCAAAAGCAAGGCTGTGCCCGTAGCGGACACCGCTGCGCTCCGGCAGCTGACGGAGCAGAAAGCTGCTTTGGTCAAAGCCAGGGACGCGAAACTGGAACCCTTCTCACTGCTGGCCGATATTTTCCTGCGCCTGATCAAAATGATCGTAGCGCCCCTGGTGTTCAGCACCCTGGTGGTGGGCGTGGCCAAGCTGGGCGACATCAAATCAGTGGGCCGCATCGGCGGTAAAACCCTGCTCTGGTTTTTTTGTGCCTCATTGCTCAGTCTTGCGCTGGGCATGTTGCTGGTGAACCTGTTTCAGCCGGGGGCACACATGCACCTGCCGATACCGGATGCCGGTACAGACCTGGGCCTGCAGAAAAGCAGTTTTTCGCTGAAGTCCTTCCTGCACCATATTTTCCCGGTCAGCATCTTTGAATCGCTGGCCCAGAATGAGATCCTGCAGATCGTTGTCTTTTCCCTTTTGTTCGGTACGGCAACGGCTGCTATCGGCGAGCATGGAAAGATCGTTATCGATTTTTTTGAAGTGGTGGCCGATATTATCCTGAAGATCACAGGCTATGTGATGAACCTTGCACCCATCGCCGTTTTTGGCGCCATGACGGCCGTACTGACCAAACAGGGCGCCGGCATCCTGAAGACTTATTCTGTATTCATCGGGGAGTTTTACCTGGGCCTGGCCAGCCTGTGGCTGCTGCTTACCCTGCTGGCTTTCCTCTTTATCGGCACCCGGGTATTTACCCTGCTCAAAAGGATGAAAGATCCTGCATTACTGGCCTTCAGCACCAGCAGCAGCGAAGCGGCTTTCCCCAAGATGATGATGGAACTGGAACGTTTCGGCTGCGGTAAAAAGATTGTCAGCTTTGTGCTGCCCCTGGGTTATTCCTTTAACCTCGATGGCTCTATGATGTATATGACCTTTGCATCCCTGTTTATTGCCCAGTCATACGGAATAGATCTGCCTCTGGCTACACAGGTAAGTATGTTGCTGGTACTCATGCTGACCAGCAAAGGTATTGCCGGCGTGCCCCGGGCATCGCTGGTCGTCATTGCCGGTACGCTCAGCACTTTTAATATCCCCGAGGCGGGCCTGGCCCTGTTGCTGGGTATCGACCCCCTGCTGGATATGGGCCGAAGCGCGACCAATGTGATCGGCAACAGCATAGCGACCACCCTGGTCAGCAAATGGGAGCGCGAATTACAGTAAAATACGCTTTTTTCCCGGAATTTGTCCCGAAAACATGGAAAAATCCTGATTTGTATAGGTTTTAGGATATATTAAACATCATTATCTTAAAATTTAACTATAATATCATTTTGGCTTAATATGAGTCTTACCTTTGTCATTATAAAAAGGTAACTCATGAACACTACAAATATATCTTTAAGCTCCCGTCGAAGTCTCCTGAGTCTCCTGTTGCTTTTGCTTGCATTTCAGGGCTTCGGCCAGGCCGCGGCCACCTACATATTCTCCACGGCCAATACTACGTATACCGCCATTACCGGGGGTACGGTATTGTCTTCCGGATCGGGTATGGACGATGCCAGCTTCTCGGTGACCATCCCTTCTTTTACCTTCCTGGGTACTGCTTACACGCAGGCTTATGCCAGTGAGAACGGCTTTATCCAGTTTGGTTCTACCAGTCCTACAGGCGGTATGCGCAGCGGTTATCTCTCTACTACGGATGCTGCTGCCACTACCGGTGTTTCGGCATTTTGCCGCGATATCAGGGGCAAGTCCGGTTCCGAATTGCGTACGCAGACTATCGGATCAGAGATTATTTTTCAGTGGACGGGCATGACCAACTTCGGCTCCACGGCCCAGACCTATACGTTTCAGATTCGCCTGAATACAGCAAGCAACGAGGTACGTGTTGTGTATAAAGAACTGACGGTCACCTCTGCCTTTTCGACCCCTAACCAGGTAGGGCTGAGGGGCAGCCTGACCGACTACAACAACCGGGCCACCACGACCAGCTGGGCCGCTTCCACGGCCGGCACCAGCAATGCTGCTGCAATGACGGTTTCAGCAACGGTATTCCCTGCATCGGGGCTGGCTTATATCTGGAATCCGCCACCGCCTTGTTCGGCTAAGCCAGTCGGGGGAACCCTGACCAGTTCAGCGGGTACGACGGTCGTCTGTCCTGAAGCTCCGGTGAACCTGACCGTTACAGGATCGACTTTTACTACAGGGATTATCTATGCCTGGGATGTCTCCACAGTCAGCGCTACGGGCCCCTGGACTCCTGTTGCGGGTGCTACAGCTGCGTCTTATACGGTTACACCGCCGGCCTGTGCCAACCTGTACTACCGCCGCAGAACGATCTGCAGCCTCGTCGGCCTGTTCGATTCCTCCAATGCGGTGCTGGTCCGTTCTTCCTGTGCCGTCATGCCGCCGTACCTTGAAAATTTCGAAAGCATTACCGCTGCCAATGCTTTTCCCAATTGCCTGACTGCTACCAATCCGGGCACAATGGTGACGACTTATCTCAACTCTACTACAAACAACAGGATCAATCATACCCCCGGGGGATCGAAATTTGCAGCCTTCCGCTGGTCTGCCAATGATTTTATCTATACCCCGCCCATTGTCCTTACCGCAGGCAAGACTTATGCATTTTCCTTTTGGTATACAACGGACGGATTTTCCGGCTGGGATTCCCTTTATGCGCTGTCGGGTAGCTCAAAGGCCAGCCTGAGTACCATCGGTACTCCGCTGACCGCGCTGACCAATATGGATTACCAGAAATTTACGTTCACGTTTGTGCCCACAACAAGCGGAGAGCAGATTTTCGCGATCAAATGCAAGGCTAATGCTACGCCCTGGTACCTGAGTATTGATGATATTGCGCTCCAGGAAGTGCCACCCTGTGATGGCGCTCCCGTTACCGGTATGACTTCAGCGAACCCTGCCCGTATCTGTACCACCGGCGAGGTTGATCTTGATCTGCCAGCTTTACCCCTGGCCAAGGGCTATACTTACGAATGGCAAGACTCTACTGCCGGGAGCACCTGGGGCAACGACATCAGCCGGCCTTCGTTCGGGGGGAATAAAATTCCATTCAGGACCGGAATGATCAGCGAAACCACCTACTTCCGCTGTATCGTCACCTGTACTTATTCCGGGCTTAAGACCATCAGCCCGGTACAGAAAGTCTTAAGCGGCCCATCTGAAGTGCCTTATTTTGAAGATTTTGAATCCATCACAAAGGCCAATGAACTTCCTGTTTGTATGAGTGCGACCTCTTCCAGCTTAGTATTGAGCTACACGGCATCAGATACCCGCAACAGGATGAACCATACGCCCGGCGGCAGCAAATTCGCCGCATTCCGCTGGGGAGCCAATGACTACCTGTTTTCCCCGGCCCTGAAATTTGAAGGCGGCTCCCAGTATATTATTTCGTTCTGGTACATTACAGACGGGCTTAGCGGGTGGAATACCCTGGGTGTCAAACTGGGCTCAGCGCCCGCTGCAACCAGTATGAGCACCTCGCTGAAAAATATCAGCAGTCCTAAAAATACCACTTATCAGCAGTACCGCGATACGTTTACAGCGCCTTCAAGCGGCATTTACTATTTTGGGATTTATTGTTCGGCCTCCAGTGCTCCCTGGTACCTGAGTTTTGATGATATCGGCATACAGTTCAGGCCCTGTTATTCGATGCCGGCTTCAGGTACCATCAGCGCCTCAGTACCCTCCGGTGCCGGGGTTTGTGCCGGTCAGCGTACGACACTCGTGACCAGCGGCGCCACAACAAGATCTATTGGAGGCATCCGCTACCAATGGCAACGGCGCGACCTGTATACGCCCGGCGCTGCCTGGACCGCTGTAACCGGAGCCGACAGCAATGTGCTGAGTGCCGATTCGCTGGGTGGTTTTGAATACCGTATGGCCGTGGTGTGTACGCATTCGAATGACAGCAGTTTTACGGCCTCCTACGCTTTGCCCCTGCTTCCGGCACATCCTCCTATAGAGATCAACCCAATGACCACACCAGTATTCTTCTGCCTGGGCGATACGGTAAAACTGAGTGCTACAGACTATGCCGGCAGTATCTACGACTGGATGTTATCAGACAGCACAATTATCCCGGGCTGGAAATTCAGCGATTTTGCGGCAACAGAACCCGGAACGTATATGGTGCGTGCCTCCTCACCTGGTCTGCCATGCCCTGCGTATACAAGCCAGGTGACGCTCAATGTCAATGATCCCGGCTATTCTGTTAGTTTAGGCGTATCCTCCGACACCTTTATCTGTGAAGGCAATACTGTTGCCCTGACAGGCAGCGGCAGCAAAGCCGGGCTTTCTTACCAATGGACCAAGAACAATGTAGATATTCCCGGAGCGAAGAGTACTTTTTTCCTGGCCAGGGAAACCGGGTCTTACCGTATCGAGGCTTTTGATGGCGTGTCGCTTTGCCCGGCTGCATCGCGCAGCATCAGGGTCGAGGTCCGGCCCAACCCTGCGGCGGTGCTTCGTGTGCCGGGGGGTACGACAACC
>JAEUVW010000257.1 GCA_016786525.1 Chitinophagaceae bacterium | reverse complement strand
AACCGTATATATAATGAGTATTATCAAAAACTATGCCATGATTAGTATTTGTGCGATAAAAATATTTTTTATCGCTGCTAAAGATCAGTATTTTTGAGGGTAAGCCTGCAAGACGAACGAAGGAATTTTATGGATGTATATAATCTTAACGAAGAAGAAGAAAAGAAACTAATATTAAGAGAATACAGGGCGCTGCTGCGCGGCCTGAAGACCCGCATCAAAAAAGGCGATAAAGCGCTGATCAGGCGTGCCTTTGAAATCTCGGCGGATGCGCACAAGGATATGCGGCGAAAATCCGGGGAGCCTTATATCCTGCACCCGCTGGCGGTATCGCGGATCGTGGTGGAAGAAATCAGCCTGGGCGTCACTTCGGTGATCTGTGCTTTGCTGCATGATGTCGTAGAAGATACCGAGCTGACCCTGGAGGATATGCAGCAGGAATTTGGCAGCACGGTAGCCAAGATCATAGACGGCCTGACGAAGATCGCCAACGTGGTAGACGGTAATGCCGAGACCTCCATGCAGGCCGAGAACTTCAGGAAGATCCTGATGGCCCTGGCCGAAGACCCGCGCGTGATCCTCATTAAGCTGGCCGACCGCCTGCACAACATGCGTACCCTGGGCAGCATGGCCCGCGACAAGCAGTTGAAAATCTGCTCAGAAACTACTTATATCTACGCACCCCTTGCGCATCGCCTCGGCCTCTACGAGATCAAATCGGAACTGGAAGACCTGGCGCTGAAATACACGCAGCCGGAAACCTATATTTCTATTGCCAATGGCCTGAAGGAAACGAAGCGCGAGCGTACGCGCTATATCAACGAATTTATCCGGCCGATCAAGGAAGAGCTGACGAAGATGGGTTTCAAATTTGAGATCTACGGCAGACCCAAATCGATCAATTCGATCTGGAACAAGATCAAGACCAAGCACGTCACCTTTGAAGAGGTATACGACCTGTTTGCGATCCGCATCATCCTCGATTCGGAATACGAAAAGGAGAAAGAAGATTGCTGGAAAGTGTATTCGATGATCACCAATTTCTACCGGCCCAGCCCGGAGCGCCTGCGCGACTGGGTGAGCGTACCGAAAGGAAACGGCTACGAAGCCCTGCACACCACGGTAATGGGGCCGGGTGGCCGCTGGGTGGAAGTGCAGATCAAGACGGAGCGAATGAATGCGATTGCGGAGAAAGGCCTGGCCGCGCACTGGAAATACAAGGAAGGTGCCCCCCGCCCGCACGAAAATAAGCTGGATGCCTGGCTGCATCACCTGCGGGAGGTGCTGAATAACCCCGATACGGATACCCTGGATTTCATGCAGGATTTCAAGCTGGATCTGTTTACCGAAGAGATTTACGTATATACACCCAAAGGAGATATGCGCGTGTTGCCCAAAGGGGCTACCGCGCTGGATTTTGCCTTCGACATCCACTCTGAGCTCGGCGCCCGCTGCATCGGTGCCAAAGTGAACTATAAACTGGTGCCGCTGAGCCACCAGCTCAAAAGCGGGGACCAGGTGGAAGTGATCTCTTCCGGCAAGCAAAAACCGGGTGAAGACTGGCTGAGTTTCGTGATCACGGCCAAAGCCAAATCCCGGATCAAGTATTACCTCAAAGAGCAGAAACGTACGGTTGCAGAAGACGGGAAGGAAGTGCTGGAGCGCAAACTGGGGCACATGGGTGTGCCGCTGAACCCGCACAATGCAAATGAACTGATGCTGCACTTTAAAAAGCAGTCGGCATTGGATGTGTATTATGCCATTGCAGTCGGCAATATTGACCTGAAAGAGCTGAAAGAATTTACCGTGCATGGCGATAAGCTGGTACCGCCGGTGAAACAGAATGAACCGAAACAGCAGGAAGCCCCTGCGGACGAACTGCTGAAAAAACCGGCCAAGGGCGCAGAACTGGTGATTTTCGGCGAGAGTTCAGACAAGATATTGTATAAGCTGGCCCAGTGTTGCCAGCCTATACCGGGCGATGACGTGTTCGGTTTTATCACTGCGGGGGAAGGCCTGAAGATTCATCGTTCGGATTGTCCCAACGCGGCGCGCCTGCTGTCGCATTACGGGCACAGGATCGTAAAGACCAAATGGGCAAAAAACAAGGAGATCTCCTTCCTGAGCGGAGTGCGCATTACTGGGCTGGACGATGTAGGGGTGATCAAAAAGATCACCAACATCATTTCCGACTCGCTGAACATGAACATGCGCTCGATCAGTATCGATTCCCACGACGGGCTGTTTGAAGGGACCATCATGGTCTTTGTGCACGATAAGGAAGAGTTTGACCACCTGTGCAACCAGCTGGCTTCATTGGAAGGTATTATCACCGTAGAGCGTATAGAGACCACAGACCAAAAATAAAAGCTGCAAGCATGAGCCTGCTGATCCGCAACGAGTATTACCTGGATGTGCTGAGCGCAGCGGAGCTGGCATTCCTGCAAAAGGCGGCGGGAAAGCAAGATCGCACCTACCGGAAAATACTCAGGGCCATGCTGATCGGCGCAGTCATCATTTCTTTCGGCGGAGGCTGGAAAAATATTTATAAGGAAGGCAAGGTGCTGAATACGGAAACCGTATTTTCCTGGGAAAACTATTTCATTACCCTGGCGCTGTTGTGCCTGTTGTTTTATATCGCAGTACGTTTTTCCCGCAGCGGGGAACTGACTAAGATCCAGCTGGACCTACGGCAGAAAACCAAGATCGTAGAGCGGGTAACGATAGAAAAGAAGACCTTTCTGCCGCACAACAATACTTTTCATTTTTACCTGAACTCGGCACAAAAACTAAGCATACAGGTAGAGCAGAACGACTTTGCCGTACTGTCTGAAGGCGATGAGATCAACATCGAGTATTCCAAAAACGCCGGGGTGTACTTCGGTTATTTTTAAGCACCCGGTGTCATCCCGGCGCAGAGCCTGTCCCGCCTTAGCGGGAAGAGATCGCTACATGAAAGGGGAAGCGTGTATAGATTCCTCACTCCACTTTGTTTCGTTTCGTAATGACAGTATGGTTTTAAAACAAATCCAAGTCCTAACAGAGTGTCATCCCGACGCAGAGCCTGTCCCGCCTTAGCGGGAAGGGATCTCTACATGAAAGGGGAAGCGTGTATAGATTCCTCACTCCACTTTGTTTTGTTTCGGAAGGACAGGGCGTGTTGGGGCAGGGCAAACAGAAGCGTACTTACTGCTCCTGCGGCGTGGCCTTCTTCTCCAGGATATAGCGGATCAGCAGGTAGCCGCCGAAGCCTCCGGCAAAGATCAGCGAAGAGTACAGCAATTCATGCTGTGCAAAATTTTCCAGCATAAACTTGTTCATGCCTGCGCGGTCGTTGGTCTGGGCCATATTCAGCAGGCCCGGGTTTTTGACCATGATGATGATGCCCAGGATAAAGCAGCCTGCAAAGATGCCGAAGCAAAAGCTGAAGATTGTCAGGCAAACCCATACAAAAGCGTTGAGCTGTTTTTGTTGCGCCCGCTTTGCATTGCTCATGCATAGGGCGGCCAGCAATAATATAATCGGTAATAACATCTATCGGTTCTCTTTCATAAACAAGGTAATGCTGTCCATCATGTGTGCGATCTGCTGATCGTTCAGCCCATGATGACAGGCCATCAGCATGCCGCCGCGCATGACTTTATCGCTTTCGGGATAGCCCTCTTTCGCAGCTTTGTAGGGCAGGTGCTTAAAGCCGGGCTGGCGGGTAATATTGCCGGTAAATACGGTGCGCGTCTGGATATTCCTTTTCTCCAGGAAGATCTGCAGGTCCCTGCGGATAAAGGGCGCTGTTTCCCTGATCGTCACGGCAAAGGCCAGCCAGCCTGTACGGGAGTCGGGGAGTTGCTGCGGCAGGATAAAGTACTCTTCATATTGCTCAAAGAAGACCCTGAGCGTTTTGTAGTGGGCCGTACGGGTATCGATATTCTGCTTCAGCTTATTCAGCTGTACCACGCCGAAGGCCGCGCCCATTTCAGACGGTTCGATGTTGTAACCGGGTTCTTCAAAAACGAACTTGGCGTCATAGGGGATGCCTTCGATCTCCACATTAAAGCGGTTTTCTATTTTCTCAGAGTCTACGAACAGCGAAGAACTGCGTCCCCAGCTGCGCAACAGTTTGCCCCGGTTGTAATAAGCTTCGTTGTTCACGCAGAGCATGCCCCCGTTGCCGGCGCAGTTGATAATGTGCGAACCGTAAAAGCTGGTGGTGCTCATATCCGTAAAGCGGCCGGACGAGGCCCCGCCGATCTCCGCGCCCAGGGTGTCGGCAGAATCTTCCAGCACAAAGAGGCCGTGCTCGTCTGCGATAGCGCGCAGGGTCTGCCAGTCGGGCAGGTTGCCGATCAGGTTCGGGATCACCATAGCCTTGGTTTGCGGGGTGATCATGTCCATTACTTTCTGAGCGTCAATATTATAGGTGCCTTCCGCCACATCTACGAATGCCGGTATCCAGCCTTTTTTGACCAATGGGGCAACCGTAGTAGAAAAGGTCAGCGCCGGTGTGATGATCTCTGCTCCTTTTTCATAATCCAGCAGGTCGGCAGCCAGGTAAAGCGCCGATGAGCCTGAATTGACCATGATGCCGTATTGCTTGCGGTACAAGGCGGCCACGCGTTCTTCCATTTCGCGGACATGCCTGCCCATCTGCGTGGACGTACGCAATACGTTGACAACGGCTTCTATTTCTTCTTCACCGTGTACCGTACGGCCGTAAGGCACATAAGTATAGTCAGATTGGGCCATGGTATTTCTTTTTGCGAATGTAGGGCAAGCCTTGTGAAAATAAAAAATGGCCGCGCTTTTTTAAGAAGTCGTTTGATGTCCGCCTGCAAATAAAAAAGCACTCAGGGTATGAGTGCTTTTCCTGCTCCGTATCATCAGGCGCCTTTAGCTGCCGGTACGGTGTTTCAGATCATTTACCTGCGTATTCCACAGGCGCTCGGCATCTTTCAGTTCGTTTTTTTCGGCAAAGTCAGTGATTTTCAGGATGGTTTCATTCGTTACCGGACTTTGTTCGATGCGGAATTCAAAAAACTCATCTTCTCTATAGTAATCCCAACGGAAGCGGACATATTCATTTTCAAATTCTTCCAGCAGTTCGGCATAGTCTACGGCGCCGTTCCAGGTAAAGCTAAACTGGTTTTCGCGTTGGTTTACTTCATCCGCAAACCATTCCTGCAGGCCTACAGGGGTAGAGATAAATTCAAACAGTATTTGAGGAGAGCACCTGATCGGAAACTCAAGGGTGTACATGATCTTCGTTTGCTTCATAAGAGTTTTGCTGTAAATAGTTTAATCTTCAGCGGCAGTGCAATAATATAAAAATGTCGCAGGAATCAAAATATATTCTCCTAAAAAAAACTAAACGGGTACGGTAATCGGGCGGAAGCGTTGGCAGAAGCGTGTTAATTCTTCCTTAATAAATTTTGGTTTTTAAATTTGCAATACTTAGATTTGCTTTAACCTATCAGTTTAATGAAGACACATCTAATTTAACCTTTAACAAACAAACACAAACCATTAGATTATGTCCATGCGCCAGCTCAAGATCACGAAGTCGATTACGAACCGTGAGAGCCAGTCTTTAGAAAAATACCTTCAGGAAATCGGTAAAGTGGACCTGATCACTCCGGAAGAAGAAGTGCAATTAGCCATCCGGATCAAACAGGGCGACCAGAAAGCGCTCGAAAAACTGACCAATTCCAACCTCCGCTTCGTCGTCTCTGTGGCCAAACAGTATCAGAATCAGGGACTTTCACTCAGCGACCTGATCAACGAGGGCAACCTGGGCCTGATCAAAGCCGCCCAGCGCTTTGACGAAACCCGCGGGTTTAAATTCATTTCTTATGCCGTATGGTGGATCCGCCAGTCTATTTTACAGGCCCTGGCCGAACAATCCCGTATCGTGCGCCTGCCGCTGAATAAAGTGGGCCTGTCCAACAAAATCATCAAAGCCTATTCACAGCTGGAGCAGGAGTTTGAGCGTGAACCTTCTACAGAAGAACTGGCAGAATTGCTGGACCTGCCTACCGAAGAGATCGAAACAACACTGGGTGTGGCTTCCCGCCATATTTCAGTCGACGCTCCCTTCTCCGACAGCGAAGAAAACTGCCTGCTGGACGTACTGGAAAATCCGAATGCCTCCTCTACAGACAATGACATTGCACACAACGACTCCCTGCGCTGCGAAATCGAGCGCTCCCTGAGTGCCCTCACAGAGCGCCAGCGCCAGGTACTGAAGTACTATTTCGGTATCGGCGTGGAGAATGCATTGAGCCTGGAAGACATCGGCGAACGCTTCGGCCTGACCCGCGAACGTGTGCGCCAGATCAAAGACAAAGCGATTGACAAACTGCGCACGACCAACCGTTGTGATCTTTTAAAAGCATTTCTCGGCAACTGATCTTTACCTGTTGTTTATGGACAAAAAGGACTTCTGCATCAGAAGTCCTTTTTGTTGGTGCACTATTTTTTAAGCGCATGGAAGCCAAAGGGTATGCCTGACCACCAGGTATAGCCGGCCATGCACTTCCGGTTCCGGGTATAGACATAGCCCGAGAATTTCTGGTTGTTGCTGGCGGAAAACCTGACCCAGAACTCGATCTTATGGTTGCTTTTTTGCGTACCGTTGGTATTGTTGGCGTCTTTGCCCCCTATTTTACCATACACGGGCACC
Organism: Chitinophagaceae bacterium; assembly: GCA_016786525.1. Taxonomy (GTDB): domain Bacteria; phylum Bacteroidota; class Bacteroidia; order Chitinophagales; family Chitinophagaceae; genus Rurimicrobium. Next base: position 7,661 of record JAEUVW010000257.1, on the reverse strand, counting down.
GTCTCTCCACCCTGGCCGGTATATTCCCCGCTGAAGTACCAGATGGGGTAGTATTCGTTCCCCTGTTTGACCAGGGAAAAGCTGTACAAACTCTTGATATTCAGGGTGCCTTTCCAGCCATCGTGCTCCATATCCCAGGTCCCCCGCAGGTAGTCTGCACTGCTGATCACATTGGCGGTAGGGTCGCCGAACAGGTTGTACATCACCAGGTTATCCATATGTGCGTCTGAAGTGCTGTGGTTCAGTACCATTTTTGTTTTGGCGCGCAGCATGATCTTCCCGGCAGAGTTGTGTCCTTCCATGATGGCCTCAAAAAGATATTTTGAAAAATCATTGTTCGGGTAAGTCCAGCTGTCGCGGCTGGAAGCCAGGGTAGCGATGGCTTTCCGGTTCCGGATCCAGGACTCGGCCACCGAAACTCCGGTGCTGCTGTTGTCCACATGACCGTTCTGGCAGCAGATGTTGAATACCATAGGGATACGCGACCCGAAGTTCAGCGCGGCAATATCCGTGGTATTGATCCCATTGGCGCTGCTCCAGTTCGTTTCGCCGCCATGACCGCGGTAGTGTACCACATGTGCTCCGCCATTGATCGCGCTGATCACATTGGCCTTGGTCGTATTGTGGCCGTACAATTTGCTGACCGAAAAGCGGTTCTGGATCGAGGTCGCGATCAGGTCGCTGCACTCAGAGTAGGTGGGCTGGCTGTTCTGGTAAGCAACCAGGGCTACTTTGCCCAGCCAGTCGCCGTTCCAGTCGGCGCCGCGCTGGTTGTAGTAATCCGCAAAGAATTTGCAGGTATTTTGCATGGTGGTAAAGTCGGAAGTCGGCACGCGGCTGATGATGAGCTCAGGCGTCAGGTTGCCGGCCATATCTCCATAGTAATGATCTGTAGCATACTGGCGCCCGCCCCGGGTAACGACCTCTATCGGGATCAGGTCGATATCTCCCCCCAGCACGATGTAGCGCGGTCGGGTGCTGTAATTGTTGTAGGCATAAGTGATAAAGTCCTTGATCGATTTTTTCAGGCTTGTCGCAGGAAATTCAGCCACTATCTTTTCGGTGGTGACGATGATGGCATTAAAGGGTGCAAAGCTGCGGGCGGCACGGTAAGGCTCCATGGCATCGCGCAGGCTCGCGGTCGTGATGATGATCAGTTCCGAATTCCTGTTTTTAAACTTCAGGTTCTCAAAGATGGAAATAATACCGCCGTTGATGGGGGCCAGCTCCATTGGTATTTGCGTCAGCAGGGTGGTTTTGAGCGCAGAAAGCTTTGCCGTTGTGGTGGTCCCCCGGGTTTTGAGCTGGGGTGCTTCTTCTTCGAAAAGGCTGGCCGGCGCTTTGATCTCATTCAGCGTCTTCATAGCCTGGTACCCCAGTATATAGTTCCCGTTGATCGGCACGAATTGCTGCTCACCGCTTTTGGGCAGTACCTTAGGCAGGGTATAGCTGAGCTCGATCTGCATCTGGCGGATCAGCGTGACCTGGTTCAGCGAAGCTTTATACTGTACCGGGTAGACCATAATGTGCGCTACCGTAACGTCATCTACTTCTTTCAGGCCGATAAATTCCACTTCGGTACCGGGGTACATCCGGGCTGAGGTATAGGCTGCCTCGTTTACCGGAGTCGTTGTTTTCCCTTCGATCAGCTGGATCTCCGTCACCGGGGCGGGTACCGGCTTCACCAGGTATTTTTCCTTCTGGAGCTCTCGGGTGGCCGACAATACTTTGACGGCGATATTGGCTGCCCCTTTGGGTACGGCGACAAAGATGCCCTCTTTGGGCAATTCGGGGCATCCCACTGCTTCTGTAGTACCTCCGCCGGGCAATTCGAAGGCCGTGTATTCGGTACGCCCGATCTTTTCTTTACCTGTCCAAAGTCCGTTCAGCTCATAACTTACCGTGACGGTATTGCTGCTGTTCGCTGTTTTACCCGCTTCTTTGACGAGCATTTTATGGGCCTGCAGGCCGCTTTCTTCCGTTTTGGCTAAGGCCAGCCATTTTTGATTTTTCATTTTACCGGTTTTTGTGAATGATTAAAAAAATAATGAATAAAATAATTTCTTCACAAAAGTACCGGCAGGGCCAAAGTACAGGGGCAGGATAAAAGCGGTATTTGCTTCCGGCTTTTCCCGGTATTTCAAAAAAGAAAACTCCTGTACCAGTCGATACAGGAGTTTTGCTGAAGTATAAAAATGGGCTTACAAAGCTGCTTCGTAGCGCTTGCCCACCTCTTCCCAGTTGATCACTTCCCAGATAGCGGAAAGATAATCGGGGCGTTTGTTTTGATACTTAAGGTAATAAGCATGCTCCCAGACATCGATGCCCAGGATCGGTGTGCCTTTGCAGTCGGCAATATCCATCAGGGGATTGTCCTGGTTGGGGGTAGAACATACACAGAGGGCTTTGTTTTCATCTACAGACAGCCATGCCCAGCCACTGCCGAAGCGGGTAGCACCGGCGGCACTGATCTTTTCCTTCAGGCTGTCCAGGGATCCGAAAGTGCTGTTGATGGCTTCCGCCAGTTTTCCTGTCGGCTGGCCGCCTTTGCCGGAGGGCAACAGGATTTTCCAGAACAGGCTGTGGTTGTAATGACCTCCGCCGTTGTTGCGTACTGCAGGGGGTAAGGAACCGATTTTGCCCATCAGGCTTTCAATGGATTCATTGGCTTCAGGAGCACCTTCCAAGGCTTTGTTCAGGTTGTCTACATAAGCTTTATGGTGGCGGCCGTGGTGGATTTCCATCGTCGCAGCGTCAATAACGGGTTCGAGTGCATCGTAGCTATACGGCAGTTCCGGTAGTGTAAATGGCATATAATATGAATTTTGGTGTTAAAAAATAAGAAGCCAAAGGTAAGCGCCTTTGCCTTGAATCAAAAGTAAATTAAAGGTGAAATTTGGTATCGTAGCCTAAAAATGACGAAGCCTAAGGCGCCCGCGCTTATTCAGGGATAGATAGCGCAGCAGTCGCGGCCTGTGTGACCAAGCGTATGCACCGTAGGGTACCATAAAAAAACCCGGACGATGGTCCGGGGTTTTCCATGCGCTGACAATGAAACTATTTCAGCGTGCAGGTCGTTGTAGTGGTCACGCCGCCACTGGTCTCAGTGTAATTTCCTGATGCACATTTGTCTTTTGCTTTTTTCTTCGTGTCTTTGATTGTTTCAGAAATAGATCCGGACAGTCCGCCACCGCTAAAGGTGCACTCACAAGTGTACTCTTTTTTGCAGGAAGACAGGGAGATCAAACCAAATGCAGCAATTGCCAATGTAAATTTTTTCATATTTTGTTTTGTTTGGCGCAAAGTTAATGTTTATGTTTAATATGGAGGCATTCCGGCATGGTACATAAAAATATTTATTTCATCCGGTGAAAACTGAAGACCTCTTTTGTGCTAAGGGTCTGATCATCCGTCACCCCTTGTGGTACGCTCAGCAGTGCAGGAAGCCAGAGCAATCAGCCCGGAGCGGCAAGACGGTACTCTTTTCAGTTGGGTAAGCAATTGAAATAACAAGTAATAATTTCTATTATTGTTTGCAGGAAGAAAATCCTGAAATTAAAAAAACCTCGAACATTTGTTCGAGGTTTTGCAAGTCATTGATAAACCGCTTAGCTTATTTCAGTTTGCACTCAGATTTGCCAGCAGGAGTAGAGTAGTTGCCTTTCTCACATTGTGCCTTAGCATCTTTCTTAGACATTTTTTCTTCAGATTTTCCTTCAATAGTTGTAGAGGTACCACCTGTAGTGATTGTGCAGGAGCAAGTGTATTTCTTTTTGCAGGAAGTCAGGGAGATCAGACCCAGGGCGGCAACAGCCAATACTAATTTTTTCATGTTTGTTTGTTTTAAAATTTAAAAGATGGTGCAATATTAATATCGGGTAGCGGAATAGCCAAATTTTTTTAGGTTTTTTTTAGGATACTGCCTAAAAATCAGCATTCTTAGGCGTACGGGGAAAAGGGATCACATCGCGGATATTCGTCATGCCGGTGACGAACAGGACCATGCGCTCAAAACCCAGACCGAAGCCCGCATGCGGGGCCGTACCAAAGCGGCGGGTATCCAGGTACCAATACATTTCTTCGGCCGGTATGTGCATTTCCTTCATTCGTTCCTGCAGCTTGTCCAGGCGTTCTTCCCGCTGGCTGCCCCCTACGATCTCGCCGATGCCGGGGGCCAGGATGTCCATGGCGGCAACGGTCTCTTTTCCGGCGGCGCAGCCATCATCTTCCCGCATATAGAACGATTTGATGTTCTTGGGGTAGTTGGTAACGATGACCGGCTTTTTGAAGTGTTTTTCCACCAGGTAACGCTCATGCTCGCTTTGCAGGTCGGTACCCCAGCTGATCTCGTATTCAAATTTTTTCTTCTTGTTGGCCGGGCTTTGCAGCAGGATGTCAATCGCCTCGGTATAGGTGATGCGCTCGAAATCATGCTGCAGCACAAACTCCAGCTTCTCGATCAGGCCCATTTCGCTGCGCTCGTTCTGCGGCTTTTGTTTTTCCTCTTCCACCAGCCTGTTGGCCAGGAACTCCAGGTCGGCCCGGTTGTGCTCCAGTGCAAAACGGATCAGGTATTTGATAAAGTCCTCCGCCAGGTCCATATTCTCCTTTAGGGTATTGAAGGCTACTTCAGGCTCCACCATCCAGAATTCGGCCAGGTGGCGCGTGGTATTGGAGTTTTCGGCACGGAAGGTCGGGCCGAAAGTGTACACCTCAGACAAGGCCATAGCCGCCAGTTCTGCTTCCAGCTGCCCGCTTACCGTGAGGTTGGTGCTGCGGCCGAAGAAGTCTTCGCGGAAGTCTATCGTATTGTCTTCGTTGCGGGGCGGGTTGTCGAAGGAAAGGTTGGTGACGCGGAACATCTCCCCGGCGCCTTCAGCATCGCTGGCCGTAATGATAGGGGTATGCAGGTACACAAAGCCACGTTTGTGGAAGAACTCATGGATCGCAAACGCCAGGGAGTGGCGTACACGAAAAATAGCCCCAAACGTGTTGGTGCGGAAGCGCAGGTGCGCCTTTTCGCGCAAAAACTCCAGGCTGGGGCGGTTCTTCAGCTGCAGCGGGTATTCGTCGCCGGCACACTCGCCCAGTATTTCCAGCGCATCGGCTTTGATCTCTACGCGCTGGCCTTTGCCCTGTGAGGCGATCACGGTACCCTGCACGCTGATGGCCGCGCCATTGCTTATTTTTTTCAGCACGGACTCATCGGTATCCAGTGCAATAACGGCCTGGATATTGTCCAGGCTTGAGCCGTCGTTGAGGGCAATAAACTGGTTGTTGCGGAAACTGCGTACCCATCCTTTTACCGTTACGGCATAGTCTACACTTTCGTTCTGTAGGATATCTTTGATCTTTGTGCGCGTCATATAATTTTCAATTAGGATTCCGGCAAATATATTTTAAAGAAGCATCATCAGGCTTTTTTGCCAAATTTTTCGTTGTAGTCGTTGATGCTGTGCATGAGGATCTTTTTGGCCAGGCGGGCGCCGAGAAATTCCTCGATCTTCACCTCTTTTTCTTCCAGGCGTTTGTATTCCTCAAAGAAATGACGCATTTCGGCAATGAAATGAGGGGGCAGCTCCGTAATATCGTTGATGTGCTTTACACTCATATCGTTGGCACAAACGGCAATCAGTTTGTCGTCGGCTTCTCCCTGGTCCAGCATCCGCATCACCCCGATGATCTTGGCTTCTACAAGGCACATGGGCTGCATGTCGATCTGCGACAGCACCAGGATGTCGAGGGGGTCATGGTCATCGCAGTAAGTGCGGGGTATAAAGCCATAGTTGGCAGGGTAGTACACGGAGGAATACAGGACGCGGTCCAGTTTCAGCATGCCGGTTTCTTTGTCCAGCTCATATTTTGCCCGCGAACCTTTGGGAATTTCGATAATGGCATTCACTGTCTCAGGCACATTGTCTCCATAGCTTACGGAGTGCCAGGGGTTGAATTGATTGTTCATTTATAATTAGAAAGGAGTAAAAAATGAGGCGCAAAGGTAAACGATTATCAGCGTAGCAAAAAGAAGCTTTTATTGTACTTTTAAAAGGCTTTGTGGCCGGAATGGCGGAAATTTTCTGCCAGGGCAATAAAATGGATCAGATGACGTTAAGACACGGGTAAGCCTGATACTTTATTTTGCCCGGAAAGCAATATTAACTAAGGAATAATTTTTTTTCCAAAAGTTGTTTATGTCCTCTGCGCCTATATCTTTGCAAGCTCACGATAATACAAAAATTCTAACAAAAAACAACGCTTAAAACCAAAATTTAAAAAACAACAAAAATTATGGCAGACGTAAAAACAGCCGCTCCGAAAACAGCGACCACAGGTAATGCAGGAAAACCAAAAAACACGAGTGGTTTTATGATCAACCTGCTTTTTGTAGTAGGAGCTATTGCCCTGGCACACATCATTTTCTATGTAGTATTTGGTAACCAGGCGAACTTCCTTGATGAGCATAAACACAAAGCAAAGAACTTCATGGGTACTTTGTATACCGGTGGTAAGATCGTACCGATCCTGATCTCCATGCTGTTTGTACTGATCATCTTCATCATTGAGCGAGCCCTGTGCATCATCAAAGCGAAAGGAAAAATGGCCGCAGGAGAATTTGTCCGTAAAGTACAGTATCACCTGGCCAACAAAAATATCGATGCTGCCATCGCTGAGTGCGACAAACAAAGCGGTTCTGTAGGCAACGTTATGAAAGCCGGCCTGTTGAAATACCGTGAAATGACCACGAACACAGAACTGGATAAAGAACAAAAAATCCTGAGCATCCAGAAAGAAATCGAAGAAGCAACAGCGCTGGAACTGCCGATGCTGGAGAAAAACCTGGTATTCCTGTCTACGATCTCTTCAGGTGCAACCCTGCTGGGTCTGTTGGGTACGGTATTGGGTATGATCGCTTCCTTCTCTGCGATGAACACATCCGGCGCTCCTGATGCTGCTGCCCTGGCAGGTGGTATCTCTGAGGCCCTGTTGAATACCGCTACCGGTATCGGTACTTCATTCATCGCGATCATCGCGTACAACTTCTTCACTACGATCATCGACGGCATCACCTTCGGTATCGACGAAAGCGGTTTCACGCTGACACAAAGCTTTGCTGCTCAATACAAATAAGTGAAAAGGCGCCCGGCCTTTTACCCTTCAAAAATGGTTTTATGGAATTCCGGCGCTTCAGAGTCTTTTTGTAGAAACAAATTATTTGTAGCAGAAAAAAATAAAAATTATGTCAAGACCCAAGATTGCCAGAAAGAGCACATTCATCGACATGACGGCGATGTGTGACGTAGCGTTCCTGCTGCTGTCTTTCTTCATGCTGGCAACAAAATTTAAACCGGACGAGCCGGTAGTGGTGGTGACCCCATCTTCCATATCGCAGGTGATCCTGCCCGATGCGGACATTATGATGATCACAGTTGACGCTAAAGGACGCGTGTTCTTTTCCATCGACAACAAGAACATCCGTAAAGGCCTGATCGAAGATATGAACGAGTACAAAGGACTCGGCCTCACAGAAGGAGAAATGAATAGCTTCGCCATCGGCGGATCGATCGGTACTCCTTTCAACCAGATGAAGTCTTACCTGGGCTCCGATGCCGCTTCCCGTACCGCGTTCGATAAAACAACAGCCGGTATCCCTACCGATACCA